>CANHLZ010000022.1 GCA_947461595.1 Bacteroidota bacterium
TGAAAAAACAGTCCCTAACAACATACGTTCGAAAAAAGCAATGCAAATTCCAGAAGGGTTGTCTGAATTTGAAATGTTGCAATCTTTAAAAACCATTGCTGAAAAAAATATTGTAGCTACTAATTTTATTGGCCAAGGTTATTACGGCACCATCACCCCGAGTGTGATTCTTAGAAATATTTTTGAAAACCCAGGCTGGTATACTCAGTACACACCCTATCAAGCAGAAATTGCGCAAGGCCGTTTAGAAAGTTTATTAAATTTCCAAACCATGGTATGCGACTTAACAGGCCTGCCTATTGCCAATGCTTCCTTATTAGATGAAGCCACTGCAGCAGCCGAAGCCATGGCCATGATTTTTAACCACGTGAACAAAAGCGATATTGTCACCCAACCAAAACTATTTGTGGATAGTGCCATATTCCCACAAACTAAAGACGTTTTAGTAACCCGTGCTAAACCTATCAACATTGAAATTGTTGAAGCCGATTATACAAGCACTAAGATTGACAATAGTTATTTCGGTGCTATTTTACAATATCCTAACAATACGGGCAGCATTGAAGATTATACTAAGTTTATTGATCAAGTGCATGCAGCAGGTGGTTTAGTTATTTTAGTTGCTGATATTTTAGCACTTAGTTTATTAAAAAGCCCAGGCGAATTAAATGCAGATGTAGCGGTAGGCAATACACAACGTTTTGGGGTACCCATTGGATTTGGCGGACCACATGCTGCTTATTTTGCCACCAAAGATGAATTCAAAAGAGGCATGCCTGGTAGATTAATTGGTGTCAGTGTAGATGCGCAAGGCAATAGAGCTTTGAGAATGGCTTTACAAACAAGAGAACAACATATTAAAAGAGAAAAAGCCACTTCCAATATTTGTACGGCCCAAGCATTGCTAGCTAATATGGCGGTAATGTATGCGGTATATCATGGGCCGGCTGGAATTAAAAAGATTGCAAGCAAAGTGCATGGATTAGCACAGTTATTGGATGCGCAATTACAAAGCCTTGGAATTACTCAAGCCAATAAACATTATTTTGATACACTTCACCTAACTGGAATAGATGCCGCTAGCGTTAGTAAAGCAGCTTTGGCTGAAAATATTAATTTTAGATACCATCAAGATGGTACTATGGGTATTACCATTGACGAAACTATTACTGAAAAAGAAATTGCCACAGTAGCAGCCCTTTTTGAAAAGGTGATAGGGAAAAAATCAAATGGAAAAGCAAGTAGCGCAATTGCTATCCCCAATGCGCTTCAAAGAACATCTTCATATTTGCAACATCCTGTATTTAATATTCATCATAGTGAAACACAAATGATGCGTTACATCAAGCAATTGGAAAATAAAGATTTGTCTTTAAACACCAGCATGATTAGTTTAGGAAGTTGTACTATGAAATTAAATGCTGCCACTGAAATGATTCCTGTAAGCTGGCCTGCATTTAGTTCCTTACATCCATTTGCGCCAAGTAGCCAAACAAAAGGCTACCAAGAAATGGCCAAAGAATTAAGCGACTATTTATGTCAAACCACCGGCTTTACGGCTTGTAGTTTACAACCCAATAGTGGTGCACAAGGTGAGTACGCAGGATTGTTAACCATTCGCGCTTATCATGAGCATCATGGACAAGCCCATAGAAATATAGTTTTAATTCCTATTAGTGCACATGGAACTAATCCAGCAAGTGCTGTGATGGCAGGATTCAAAGTGATTGTAGTAGCCTGTGATGCTGCTGGAAATATTGACATGAAAGATTTAAAAGACAAAGCTGTACTTCACAAAGAAAATCTAGGCGCCTTAATGGTAACCTATCCATCTACTCATGGTGTATTTGAAGAAACCATTAAAGATATATGTTCAACGATTCATGAATTCGGAGGATTAGTTTATATGGACGGCGCCAATATGAATGCGCAAGTAGGATTAACCAGTCCAGGAAATATTGGTGCAGATGTTTGCCATTTGAATTTACATAAAACTTTCGCTATTCCCCACGGAGGAGGAGGCCCTGGCATGGGACCTATTTGTGTGAATGATAAATTAGCACCTTTCTTACCGGGCCATGTGCATACCCATAATAAAATAGGTGCAGTAAGTGCAGCTCCAATTGGTTCAGCAAGTATTTTATTGATTAGTTATGCCTACATAAAAATGCTTGGCGCCACTGGATTACAATTGGCCACCGCGTATGCTATTTTGAATGCGAATTATATGAAAGCTAGATTAGAAAAAAATTACACCATATTGTATGCCGGCAAAAATGGTACTTGCGCACATGAATTTATTATAGATTTGAGACCATTTAAAGCAAGTGCTGGTATTGAAGCAGAAGATGTTGCCAAAAGATTAATTGATTATGGTTTTCATGCCCCTACCGTAAGTTTCCCAGTGGCTGGAACCATCATGATTGAACCAACAGAGAGCGAAGACAAAGGCGAGTTAGATCGTTTTTGCGATGCCTTAATTGCTATTCATGATGAAATTAAAGCCATTGAGAAAGGCACTTTGGACAAAGTAGATAATCCATTAAAAAATGCACCTCATACCCAGAAGGTAATATGTGCCAATGAATGGAATCATGTTTACAGCAGGCAAGAAGCCGCCTTCCCTTTGTATTATGTTCAACAAAATAAATTTTGGCCAACAGTGGCAAGAGTAAACAATACCCATGGTGATCGTAATTTAATATGTACTTGCGAACCTGTAGCTTCCTATGCCGAATAAGGTGAGTAAAGCAAAAAATACGAATGCTAAAAAATAACAAAAAAGGAGCTACTAAAAAGTAGCTCCTTTTTAATTGATCTCATTAAGTTCCAAAAGAAGTTTGCTGATGGTCTAAATTTTCTTGTACTAAGCCTGTTTTATTATTAGCAATTACTTCATATAAAGAAATTATTTTGTCTTTGTCCTTAATCACTACTTGTAATTTCTCTAAGTCGGATTCTAAATTTTTCATTTTTTTATTCTCCGTTTCGTATTTAATAATGTACTCGTCAACTTGCATTGCTTGACCCATGCTCTGATATACATCAATGGGTGAAATCATTTGTCCTTGGCCATTGAGTACCCATAAAATATTTAGCTCGGTGTAATATTCATCAATTTTAATTAATATATCTGAACCTACTGAGCCCAGGTTTCTTAACTGTTTTGAAAAATACCCATTCGATAAGCCAATCCTTTTTTCAAAGGAATGCGGAGAAATAGACTTGAATTGCAAATAAAGATTGATTCTTTCAATTGGTTTCATGTGTATATGTTTTAATTCATATACAATTTATTTCTATTGAAAATAGATTTGAAAATACTTAGGCCTCATTTTTGAAATACTTGGGCCTCATTTTTTTTACTATTAAACTACTTTCTCACTTAGTTCAAGCCATCTAATTTCGGCCAATTCCAAGGCCTGATTGATGTTTGATAATTCTTCACTAATAGAAGTGATGAGGTTATAATCTAGATTAGTCGCATTCAGCTGTTCTAACAATGCTGCTTTTTTCTTTTCCAAATCCGGCATAGACTTAGTAAGCGTATCTAATTCCAGTTTTTCTTTATAGGTCATTTTTTCAGCAACTACTTTCTCCATGGGTTTCTTTTCTGTTGCAGCTTTAGCGGCCACTTCTTTTACAGGTACTGCATGGGTAGTAATGTCAGAACTAACCGAAGCATAGCTTTGTTTGCTTTTTTCTAAAATTCTAAACTGAGTATAGTTGCCAGGATAATCTCTAATGACTCCATCTCCTTCAAATATAAATAAGTGATCTACTAATTTATCCATAAAATAGCGGTCATGCGAAACCAATAAAACACAACCTGCAAAGTCTATTAAAAATTGCTCTAGTACTGCCAAAGTAGGCAAATCAAGGTCATTGGTAGGCTCATCCAAGATTAAAAAATTCGGATTCTTAAATAAGATGGTAAGTAATTGAAGTCTTTTTTTCTCACCACCGCTTAAAGCACTTAAATAAGTATATTGTTTATCGGGTGTAAATAAAAATAATTCAAGAAATTGAGCAGCACTTAATGAACCGCCACTGCTTAATGGAAAATTTTCAGCATAGGTTTTCAAATACTCAATCACCCGCATATCTTTTTTATACACCAGCCCTTCTTGAGAAAAATGTCCAAAAACAATGGTATCCCCAACATTTATTTTGCCGCTGTCTGGCTGTGTAATGCCTTGTAAGATTTGTAAAAAAGTACTTTTGCCCACTCCATTCTTACCCACAATTCCAATACGCTCTCCTTTACTAAAAGTGTAATCAAAACCTTTTAATACCACAGTGTCTCCGTAAGACTTGTATACTTTTTTCGCTTCGATTATTTTTCCACCCAATCTGGTCATTTTCATGTCTAGCTGCAAATTGGTGTCATCAATTTTTTGCTTAGCTTTGGCTTCTACTTCATAAAAATTATCTTGTCTACTTTTACTTTTAGTAGTTCTGGCTTTGGGTTGCTTGCGCATCCATTCCAATTCTTTTCTAAATGTATTTTTTGCTTTGTCAATACTCGCTAATTCAGATTCAATTCTGGCCGCTTTCTTTTCTAAATAATTTTCGTAGTCGCCTTTATAAGAATATAAATTTTCTCTTTCTAATTCCCATATTTCATCAGTCACCGATTCTAAAAAATACCGATCATGTGATACCAATAATAAGGTTACTTTTTCTTGCTCCAAATAATTTTCCAACCACTCAATCATATTTAAATCCAAGTGATTCGTAGGTTCATCCATTAACAACAAAACATGTTTGGGCTCAAATCCAATTTGAATTAAGGTTTTAGCCAAGGATACCCTTTTGCGTTGTCCACCACTCAATTTAGAAACGGGTTGTTCTAAATGATGGATATTTAATTGTGTTAAAATAGTTTTGACTTTGGACTCAAAATCCCAAGCGCTTCTTTCTTCCATCTCCATAATGGCATCGGTAATCAAATTTTCATCTTCAGTTTCCATCGCCATCTCATAATTGCTAATGGCTTTCATCATAGGATGGTCCTGATTAAATAAATTTTGAGTGATACTAGCCGACTCTATAAACTGAGGATCCTGTTCAAACAATACCAAATGAACGTCTTTGTGAATTTTTGCGGTACCCGCATCTGGCACTTCTTTCCCTGCCAATATGCGTAAAAGTGTGGTTTTACCCACCCCGTTTCTAGCAATTAACGCAATACGATCGCCTTCGTTGATATTAAAACTAATGCCTTTGAACAAAGGATATATACCATAACTTTTAGTCAAGCCTTCTACAGAAACGTAATTCATGGCGCAAAGATAAGTTGTACTAGGGAGTATCGATTAGATTTATACGAAGAATGCACGAAAAATAGGGTAAAAACAAGCGAAGGATGTATTTTTGCACCTGTAATACCCTAAAAGTAAAAAGATGAAGCAATTTGAGGTGCCTACTGGCTATCGTAGCAATTTAATTAGTGCTATTAAGCAAAAAAGGAAAGAAGAAGATAAATTGAAAAAAGATTTTAGTCCTACTTTAATTGACTTAGGCCATTTGAAAATTTATTTAGCCCGCCATTTTGGATTTTGCTATGGGGTAGAAAATGCGATTGATATCGCTTACAAAACCATTGAGGAAAATAAAGGAAAAAGGATTTACCTATTAAGTGAAATGATTCACAACCCCCAAGTAAATGAAGACTTATTAAAAAAAGGGGTTCAATTTTTACAAGACACCAATGGCAATGAAATAATTTCTTTAACTACATTGACCAAAGACGACGTGGTCATCATTCCTGCTTTTGGTACCACTTTGGAATTAGAAGCAAAAATTAACAAAATTGGAATTGAAATTCAAAAATACAATACTACTTGTCCTTTTGTAGAAAAGGTATGGAACCGCGGAGATCAAATTGCCAAAAAAGGATTTACTATCATTATACATGGGAAACCAAAGCATGAAGAAACAAGAGCCACTTTTTCACATGCCGCCGATAAAACGCCTACCCTTATTGTTAATGACATGGAGGAAGCTATTATTTTAGGAAAATTTATTTTAGGTGAATTACCCTTGACAGAATTTAGTGTGTATTTTAAAAATAGATACAATGAAAGCTTTGATCCTGCTATTCATTTTGAAAAAATAGGCGTTATCAATCAAACGACTCAATTAGCCACCGATACACAAGCCATTTCGGACTATTTAAAAAATATTATCTCAAGTAAGTATGGTAAAGAAAATAATAGCAACCACTTTGCAGACACCAGAGATACTTTATGTTATGCCACCAATGACAACCAATCAGCGGTGGTAGGGCTGTTAGAGCAAGCGGCCGATATGGCCATTGTCATGGGTGGTAAAAACAGCAGCAATAGTTCGCATCTAGTAGAACTTTGTGAAAGAAAATTACCTACTTATTTTATTGATGATGCGAATAGAATAATAGATCGTCATCAAATTATACGCAGTAATTGGATCACCAAGCAATCTGAATTAGTAAATGATTATTTACCCAATAAATCTCCAGTTTCTATCTTAATGACCAGTGGGGCAAGCTGTCCAGATACGGTCGTAGAATCGGTGATTAGAAAAATAGTGAGCTTTTATGAATTAGATAATAAGCTCGAAGAAATAAGCGCTGCATGGATTTCCTAGAAATGAATTAGCTATTTTCTTCCCTAATTTTAGCAAGCGCCCATTGCAAGGCCAGCTCAAATTGTTCTTCTCTATTCATAGTGGTATTATCCAACATTTTTGCATCTGCCGCTTGCCTTAATGGACTTCTTTCTCTGGTGGTATCCAATAAATCACGGTGTTGTAAGTTAGCCGCAATCTCTTCTTTACTAATTGTAGGATTAGTCAATTGTAATTCTAAAAAACGTCTTTCCACTCGAATGGCAGGATCGGCAGTGACAAATATTTTAAGTGCTGCATTAGGAAATACCACTGTTCCAATATCTCTGCCATCCATTACAATTCCTTTGTTTTCTCCCATGGCCTGCTGTTGCGCAACTGCGAAATCTCTTACTGCCCCAATAGCGGCTACTTCACTTACTTTTTGGCTCACTGCCATTTCTCTAATTTCAGCTTCAACATTTTCGTTGTTTAAAATCATATCGCTTTTTAGTGTAGTTGCATTGTAGCTAAAATTTAATGTAATTTTTTTCAATGCTGCAGCAATAGCGAATTCGTCATTAAAGGCGATATTATTCCTTAAAAAATAAAGCGCTACGGCTCGATACATTGCTCCCGTATCAATAAAAACATATTCTAATTTGACCGCTAAAGCTTTTGCTAAAGTGCTTTTTCCACAAGAAGAATAGCCATCGATGGCAATGATAATTTTATTGGGCATATTATGCTACTGAAATAGTTTGTGTTTTAGGCATATTGGCATTTCTAATCGCAATTTGTCTTACAGCATTAGAAACCACTGCTCTTAAAGCGTTCTTAGCAATTTCTTCTTTGCCCACCATCGCAGGAACCCCTTCATCACCCCCCTCTCTAATAGATTGCACCAAAGGAATTTCTCCTAAAAATGGCAAATCATATTCAGAGGCTAAATTTCTGCCTCCTTCTTTTCCAAATAAATAATATTTATTTGTAGGCAATTCTGCTGGCGTGAAGTAAGCCATATTTTCAATGAGTCCAATCACAGGTACTTGAATATTTGCTTGGCCAAACATGGCAATTGCTTTTTTAGCATCTGCCAATGCTACGGTTTGAGGGGTTGTAACAATGACCACACCAGTTACCGGTACAGTTTGCATAATAGTTAAATGAATATCGCCCGTGCCTGGTGGCATATCAATCACTAGATAATCCAACTCACCCCAATCCACATCGGTAATAAATTGTCTTATAGCACTAGAAGCCATTGGGCCTCTCCAAACCACTGCATCTTTTTCATCCACCAATAAGCCTATACTCATTAATTTAATTCCAAATTTTTCAAGAGGCAAAATAATGCCTTTGCCCTCATCGTCTTTCATCAAGGGCCTTTGTCCTCTTACGCCAAACATGATAGGAACACTTGGCCCATAAATATCGGCGTCCATTAAACCCACTTTTGCACCCCCTTCGGCCAATGCCAAAGCTAAATTGGCTGAAATGGTACTTTTACCAACACCCCCTTTTCCACTGACTACGGCTATTATATTTTTAACATTGGCTAAAACCTTTTGTTCATCCTTCCTTAAACTAGTGGTATTGGAGGTGAAATCAACTTTAATGATGGCCGCTTTATTCACCAGTAATTTTATCGCATTTTCACAGGCATTTTTCATTAAATCTTTCATTGGACAAGCTGGAGTGGTAAGTACGATAGTAAAACTAACTTCATTGCCATCTACTTTTAAGTCCTTGATCATATTTAGGGTTACCAAGTCCTTTCCTAAGTCTGGTTCTTGCACATTGCTCAACGCTTTTAATATTTCCGCCTCGGTCATTTTGAAAGTTTTTGTTAAATAAAATAGATCCTTGCAAAGTTAACGCTCATTGCACTTATTTTGCTCTTTTACAAGGCGGAATATCCTATTTTGCCCTAAAATATGCCCATTTCGACAAAAAATTGTGTTCGTATATTTAAACCAGGAGACTTAAATTTGCATCTAGATGAGAAAGACTATTTTAATAATTTCGATTGCATTGATCTGCTTGAAAAAACAAGCCGCTATAGCTCAAGAGGTGGATATCTATCGAGATTCAGTAGTTCAACTGTATGGAGTTATTATGACCGCAGATAGTTTAAAAGCGGTCCCATTTGCTAGTGTGGTGGTAGAAAAAAAAGGAAGAGGAACCATTACGAATAATGACGGTGTATTTTCCATCGCAGTAAATAAAGGAGAGCATATAACTTTTTCATGTGTTGGTTTTAAAGACAGAACCATTCTTATTCCCCTTAAATTAGAAGGCAACCAATATAGTGTTATACAATTATTGGTCAATGATACCAATTTCTTACCTGCTACCATTTTAAAGCCAAGACCCACTCGTGCACAATTTGAAAGAGACTTTGTCAATTCAAAAATAGATGACGACTTATATGAAACTGCAAGAAAAAATGTTAGCATGAGTCAGAAAAGAGTCATACTGTCCAGCTTGCCATTTGATGGTAGAGAAGCCGTAGGGGCCTCCTTAACACAACAAGCTGCTAAATACTATTATGCTGGCCAATTGGCTCCCATGAATATTTTAAATCCAAGCGCTTGGAGATCTTTTATTAATTCTTGGAAAAAAGGAGATTACAAAAATAAAAAATAAAGTTCCTATGAAAAATATTGCAGTCATAGGAGCAGGCACTATGGGGAATGGCATTGCGCATGTATTTGCTCAAAAAGGGTTTAACGTAAATTTAGTGGACGCTCAAGCTGCTGCTTTAGATAAAGCCATCACCACCATTACAAAAAACATAGATCGACAAATTACAAAAGGAATTGTTAGTGAAGATGATAAGCAACGCATGCTTCAACACATCGCTTGCTATGATATCATTGAATTAGGTGTAAGCCAAGCCGACTTAGTGATTGAAGCCGCAACAGAAAATAGCAGTATTAAAAAAAACATTTTTTCGACTATCGATCAATATGCGCCTGCCCATTGCATTTTAGCCAGCAATACTTCCTCTATCTCTATTGCCGAATTGGCTTCTGCCACAAAACGACCACAGCTTGTAATAGGTATGCACTTTATGAATCCAGTGCCGGTGATGAAATTAGTAGAAATTATTAATGGGGCTCAAACAGCAAAAGAAGTAACAGAAACTATTGTATCGCTGACTAAAGACATTGATAAAATACCTTGCGTAGTAAAAGATTTTCCAGGATTTATTGCCAATAGAATATTAATGCCAATGATTAACGAAGCAATTTATGCTTTGTCCGAAGGCGTAAGTGATGCAGCAACTATTGATCAAATTATGAAATTAGGAATGGCCCATCCTATGGGGCCTTTGCAATTAGCCGATTACATTGGACTAGATGTATGTAAAAATATTTTAGGTATTATGCAAGAAGGATTTAATAATACAAAATATGCTCCTTGTCCACTGCTTATTAAAATGGTAGAAGCAGGAAAATTAGGTATAAAATCGGGAGAAGGTTTTTACAAGTATTAATACCGACCGTATTTAAAATTCAATTCCTTTTTACTTGATCATCTCAATACTTAGATCGCGCAATTCTCCAAATTTATTTAGCGCTTCTTCTAATCGATTTACAGGAATGCCTATTTTTAATTGAACAAATAATTGTGCTTCTTGGTAAAGAACATTGCAATGATATTGTTTCACAATCATCATGACTTCATTCATTTGATGGTAGTCAAAATTTAGTTCATAATTTATCTCTACCGCTTTTTGAACCATCGGCGTTAATTGTAGCGCAAGAGAAGTAGCTGTTTTGTAAGCATTAATCAAACCAGGCACTCCTAATAAAGTGCCTCCAAAGTACCTGACCACTACCACCATTACATTGGTTAGTTGCTTACTGTCTATTTGACCTAATATGGGTCTGCCTGCCGAGCCAGCAGGTTCGCCATCATCACTAGCCCTAAATATAGATCCTTCTATGCCAATACGATACCCCACGCAGAAGTGCACTGCTTTAGGATGTTCTTTTTTTAAAGCAGCGATATGTTTTTTGCAAATGTCGATAGACTCCACGGGGAAGCAAAAGGCTAAAAAACGACTTCCTCTTTCTTTTAACTCTGCTAGAGCGGGTTGTTCAATGGTATAATAAAAATCGGGGTCCATTAAATTGATACTAAATATAATATTAAGCCCAAAGCTAGTTCATAATGCGTAATCATTTGTAACATTGCAGTATGACTTTAGCTGAAATAAAAATATCCATCAAAGAATTGCTCCGTAAAAAAATAGATGCGATTGAATTAAACAGTTTACTAGGCATGCTCATTGAGGAAGTGACTAGTTGGAATAGAGTACAACAGGTAGTTGAGCTCAATACCCCACTCACCGAATTGCAAATCAAAAAATTCAATGAGTACAGCCAAGAATTACTCAACGACAAACCCATACAATATATTTTAGGAAAAGCTTGGTTTATGGGTGTCTCGTATCAAGTGAATGAACATGTTTTAATACCCAGGCCTGAAACAGAAGAATTAGTAGAATGGGTAGTAGAGTACGCCAATATCATAGGCAAGCCGCTTCAACTATTGGATATTGGTACTGGTTCTGGATGCATTGCCATCTCCCTCAAAAAAGCATTACCCCTATGCAGCGTCAGCGGATTGGACATTAGTGCAGAAGCCTTAGAAATGGCTAAAAAAAATGCAGTGCTTTTAAATGCCAGCATCGAATGGATAGAACAAGATATTCTAAACAATGTCGTATTGCCTAATACATACGATGTGATAGTAAGCAACCCGCCTTATATCCCTATGCGAGAAAAAGAAAACATGCAGGAGCAAGTGAAAAACTACGAACCTGCAATTGCTTTATTTGTTCCTAATGAAGATCCACTGCTTTTTTATAGAACCATTGCGCAGTTGGCAAAAAAACAATTAGCCCCAAAGGGTCAACTATTTTTTGAAATTCATTACGATCAAGGCAAAGCCATACTCAACCTGCTTGACGAAATGCATTTTCATGCAGAAATAAGAAGAGATAGTTTTGGAAAAAATAGAATGATTAGGGCCAGTTTAAAATAACTAACGATTATCTAATGTGCTGGATTGACTGCCACTACTGGCGTAGCACCCAAGGATTTTATAATTTGCATCACCTGAATGGTAACGCCTAATTTAGCAACACTGTCTCCATTAATGACTACAGAAGGCTTGTCGGTTTCCTTAGATAAGAATGTTTTTAATTCTAATGGCAAGGCCTCAATAGATACAGGCGTAGACCCAATAAATAAATTTTGGTCTTTGTCAATGGTAACCACCACTGTTTGTTTGGCTTTGGTATCGCTAGCAGATTTTGGATTGGACACTTTAATTACATTGGGATTGGCCAATGTAGAAACAATTAAAAAAAATAATAATAAAATAAACAATATATCATTTAATGCACCGGTATGCACTTCGGGCGAATTTCTTAATCGTTTTCTTAAATTCATTGAAGTAAAATTAAGAATGAGTTGATTCTTGTAAAATATCTAAGAAATCGGCACTTGCTGATTCCATTTTATTGGCTACTTTATCTATTTGAGTAGAAATATAATTATGTCCAACATAGGCAATTAAGCCAATGATCAAACCAGTTGCTGAAGTAATCATTTTAGTATAGATACCCCCCGCGATAGTGTTTAAAGTATATTCTCCAGTAGAAGCAATCCCGTAAAATAATTGCACCATCCCAATTATGGTTCCTAAAAATCCAAACATAGGTGCAATGCCCGCCACTAAGGATAAGATGTTTAAATTACGCTCCATGGAATACATCTGTAGCTTTCCTACGTTTTCCATACTTTTTTCTATAGCATCAATTGGTTTGCCTATTCTAATGATTCCTTTTTCAATCATTTTAGCTACCGGACTGTCAACACTCTTTGCTAAACTTTTGGCCGATTCCATATTACCAGATAAAATATTATCCTTAATAATAAGCATAAATTTAGGGTCGATGGTGCCCAATTTTTTAATGGCCAATAACCTTTCGATAAATACAAAAATAGCTATTACTAAAAGTAAGTACAATGGATACATAATCCACCCTCCCTTTTGCAATAAGCTCAATAAAGATATTTTATCATCTGTAACTTGAAGTAGAAACAACATGGTGTTAAATTTATTTTTTAAAGTTAGCCGGTTTTATTTAAAAATTAAAGGATGTGAATAACTATCAATTGGTTAAATTATTTCCACCAATTTAACCAGTACTTCCACTGCCTTTTCCATATCGGCGACCCCTATCCATTCATGCTTGCTATGTATGGCTTGCATGCCCGTAAATATATTGGGAGTAGGCAATCCCAAAAAGCTCATTCTACTGCCATCTGTCCCACCTCTAATGGGCGTCACAATTGGCGTTAAACCAACTAATTCATAGGCCGCTAAAGCTTTTTCAACAATGACCGGATGTTGATCTATTATTTCTCTCATGTTGCGATACTGCTCTTTCACTTCCATGGTCACTGTTGCTTTGGAGAAATCTGAATTAGTAGTAATTACCTCTTGCGCAATTGTATACAATCTTTCCGCGTGTACTTTTAATTGAGTAGTGTCAAAATCACGTACCAAAAATTCGATACGCGCAGTTTCAGCTCCTCCTGTAATTTGATTAGGATGAATAAAACCAACCCGTCCTTCGGTATGTTCTGGACTCCAATCATTTTTGGGCAAAGCAGCCACAATAGCTGCTGCAATTTTAATAGCATTTTGCATCACTCCTTTTGCTGCACCTGGATGAGCAATCACTCCTTGAATATCCAAGGTTAAACTATCTGCACTAAAGGTTTCCATTTCAAAGTTAGCCAATTCGCCACCATCCAAAGTATAGCCGAAATCGGCCCCTAATTTTTTAAAATCTACATGTTCGGTACCTCTACCTACTTCTTCATCTGGGGTAAATAATAATTTAATAATGCCATGTTCCACACTTAAATTTTTCATTAAAAAACTAGCCATTTCCATAATAATAGCGACGCCCGCTTTATCATCAGCTCCTAATAATGTTTTTCCCGAAGCAGTGATGATTGATTTTCCAATGAAATTTTTTAAATAAGGATAATCTGCAAGGGTGATGATTTGCGTAGGGTCATCTGGCAATATAATAGGTTCGCCATTAAATTTTTCGTGCAAAATGGGCTTCACAAAACTACCACTACAATCCGGTGCTGTATCTACATGCGCACAAAAGCAAACAACGGGTACTTTTTTTTGATGCGTGGCCGGAATAGTTGCCATCACATAACCAAATTCATCCATGACAGCATCTTTCACCCCCATTTGCTGTAATTCAATTACCAATAATTTGGATAAATTTTTTTGTTTTTCGGTAGAGGGGAAGCTGTCTGAATAAGGATCGCTTTGGGTATCTATTTGTACATAGCGCAATAAACGATCTGCCACTTGTAATGATTGTAATGCCATACTTAAAGGTAATAAAAATGTCCCGACACCTATAAAAGTATGCGGGACATTTTATGCAATGAACAAAGCCGTTTAAGGCATTATAATTTTTGAAGGGGAATCTATATTCACTAATTCTAAATCAAAAGTTAAGTCTTGACCTGCTAAGGAATGATTAGCATCCAAAACCACCACTTCTTCTTTTACCTCTACCACCGTTACTTGGAATTGTTGACCTTGACCATTATTCATGGTTAATGCCATTCCTACTGCCGGATTTAAATCGGCGGGAAACTGTGCTTTTGGAAACTCAACAATCATTTCAGGTTGTTTAGGCCCATAGGCTTCCAAAAATGGAATATGGATTGTTTTTTTCTCGCCTACAGTCATGCCTAAAACCCCACTGTCAAAACCTGGAATAACCATCCCAGTTCCTACTTCAAATTCAAGAGGGGCTCTGCCTGTTGAAGAATCAAATGTTTCACCACTAGTTAAAGTACCGTGATAATGCACTTGAATGGTGTCGCCATTTTTTACTTGCTGCATATTGTTTATTTTAATGAAGGCACCTAGGGTGCAAAGGGCAAAAGTACATAATTATGGCAGATAAACTAACTTTGCACAATGGACAAAAAACCAAGGATCATTTTTATGGGTACCCCCGCTTTTGCAGTAGCTTCCTTAAGAGCATTATTAAATGCCGAAATGAATGTGGTAGCGGTGGTTACAGCCCCTGATAAACCAGCGGGCAGAGGAATGCAAATGCAAGAAAGTGCAGTAAAACAATTTGCTTTGGCCAATCAGTTAACCGTATTACAACCAGAAAAATTAAAATCCCCTGAATTTCTAAAAGCCATACAAGATTTACAACCCGATTTACAAATAGTAGTGGCTTTTAGAATGCTGCCTGAAATTATTTGGTCATTGCCACCCATGGGCACTTTAAATGTGCATGGATCTTTATTGCCACAGTATAGAGGAGCCGCTCCTATTAATTGGGCGATCATCAATGGAGAAAAAGAAACAGGTGTCACTACTTTTCAATTACAACATGCCATAGACACAGGAGCCATATTATTACAAGATAAAATTGCTATTGGCGATAATATGACCGCAGGAGAATTGCATGACACCATGATGGAGGTAGGTGCCAAATTACTTATTAAAACAGTAAATGAATTAGTAGACAACACCATCAAAGCAGTGCCACAAGCAACCACCCTGGACGAAACTTTATTAAAGCATGCGCCAAAGTTATTTACAAAAGATGGTGAAATTAATTGGAAGGATACCGTACAATCTATTCATAATTTAGTGAGGGGGCTGGCTCCTTTCCCAAGTGCGATTACAAAAATAGATGGCAAAGTAGTAAAATTATTTTCTACCTATACCATTCAAGAAAAACCAGTCGAGCCTTTAGGAACTTTTGTAACAGATGGCAAAACCTTTGCAAAAATTGCTTGCAGCAATGGCTACTTAGGATTGAATGACATTCAATGGGAGGGTAAAAAAAGGATGCCTATTGTAGATTTCTTAAGAGGCTATCGAAAAGGATAAGCTATTTAATTATTTCAAAGCCGAATTAAACGCAGCTAAATCAGTAATACCTTGATTTCTCCAAATTTCTTTGCCGTTTTTATAGACAATAAAAGTGGGTAAAGCTTCGCTGTGTATAGATTTCATCACGTCGATATCATTGCCTCCATCTACTGCTAAAAAATAAAAAGGATGCGCGGCCTTTTGTTTTAATTCGGCTAGCACAGGTAACATTTTTCTGCAGGGTGGACACCAATCAGCACCTATATCTACTAAAACATATTCATTGGATGCAATTATTTTTTCAAAATCAACTACACGCATTTGAGGTTTATCTCCATTTCCTTCTACGGGAAAATTATTCATTTTCCAATTACTCATTCCGCCCTCTAAATTAATTACATTATAGCCTTGGTCTATTAAATAAGTTTGCGCAGAAGCGCTTCTTCCCCCTGCTTGGCAATATACATAAATAGGTGTTGATTTATCTAAATGCTGTGTGCGATCTGCGAATTCTTTTTTATCCAACCAATTGGCTTGTAATGCATGTTCAATATGTCCTCCATTAAATTCGACGGCAGTGCGCACATCTAACACTTGCACTCCTTTTTTCAAAATGGCTTCTTTAAATTTTTCTGCATTTAATGTAATGGCTTCTTTAGAACTAATTTGAGCACAACTAAATAATACCATTGTCGTTAAAATTAGACAACTAAATAATTTACATTTCATACAATACATTAATAGGTTACAGAAATCTTGAAAGTCTTATTGGTAATTCCCAATATAGCAGCAGCAGCATCACTCAATCGATATTGAATGGAATTGCTCACATCGGGCAATGCACTAATTACTTTAGCACAAATACTTTTTAAATCGGAAGTCGTAATTCGAACAATAGTTCCAATAGGTAACTCATTGGTTAGGATATAGAACTTTTTATCCTCCCAACCACTAACACTTTTAAAAATTGAAGCAGTTCCTTCTAAGGTTTCAAATGAAGCTATTTTTTTCTGCTTCGAAAACATACCAGCAAAATAGCCTTCTTCAATTTCATTCTTATCTAATTGGATATAAGAATTGTGCACGCTATCACTTACTCTAATTTTTTCTTTGTTTTGAGCAATCATTTCAATGGGCGCCTGATCTTTGGGTACAAAAACAAACACTTTTTTTCCCCTGTGCTTTCTACCTCTCTTAGTATGTTTTTTGGCTCCTAAGCTGGCCACACTGGTATGTTTTTTGGAACGTTTAACTTTATTAGGCGTTCTATGCTTGGCATGTTTCTTAGTAGGCGCCTTTGCTTTTGCATACGATGTCCCTTGAACTAACAATCCCAAGGTCAAACAAAGCATTAAAAGTAGTTTTTGGCGCATCGGGCAAAGGTACAAAAAGCAAATGCAAAGAAATCATTAAAGTTTAATATTAAATTAAATAAAATGTATAAATACTAGTAATTCAATATTCTCCATTCATTTGGATAGTAATTATTCGATCTATTGGGCAATAATTTTGCCCAACCAAGTCGTTTGTTTTTATAGGTAATGGCATGCCAGCCTTTCCCCTGAGGTAAAAGCAAGTCCGCCCTTCTTAAATATTGCAAAGCCGTGGCTTCGTCTATTTCCATCTCTTGATAGGGCAAATTAGACCAAGTACTCATGGCTAAAGCATGGGCCGGAATTAAATCAGCTCCTTTAATCTCTCCTATCGTCAAACCCATTTTTTTAATGTACAAGTGATTGATTAACGCATTTAATTCGGATTCAAATAATTGAGGCAATGCAATGATGCTATTTTGATGATTGATGAAATTATAATTTTGTGGAATAGCAAAATGTTGGCTTAGTATTTCCATTTCTTTTTTCGAAACTGGAACACTGTTAGATTTTGTATCATAATATCCACTCGTCGTAGTCGTTTCTTTTTGAAATACGGTAATAAAAAAACCTTCCCCTTTAACTTTATCTGGATAAAATCTAAAACCTTGACAATGAAATTCCTTGCTATAAGTTGAAATAATATTCCATTCGGCAGGTAATTCAATTTTTATGTTTTTCATTCCAGCCATTGAAGCAATATGATCCATCATCATTTCATCTTCCTCATAAGAATAAGAACAAGTAGAATAAATTAAATAGCCCCCTTCTTTCATGCAATCCATACTATCTTCTACAATTCTTGTTTGGCGAGTACTACAATGTTGCACACTTTGTTCGCTCCAATGAACAATTGATTCAGGATCTTTTCTGAACAACCCGCTGCCACTGCAAGGAGCGTCAATCATGAGCAGATCAAAAAAATCAGGAACCTCTTTAAAATGGGCTGGATCATTTTGAGTCACTACAATATTGTCTGCTCCCCATTTAATTAGGTTCTCTACTAAAATTGCATTCCTTGGTTTAATGGTTTCATTGGCCACTACTAATCCATTGTCATAGTAATTGGCTAATAAAGTGGTTTTACCACCTGGCGCTGCACATAAGTCAAGCACTTTCATAGGTGCTGGATGGGGTGTAATTTGTTCCAGTATATATTGTAAAAACATACTACTAGCCTCTTGCACATAATAAGCACCTGCATGCCACAATGGGTCTAAAACAAATAAAGGACGATGTTTTAAATAATACCCATGACTGCACCAAGCCATTGGCGCTAGATCTTTAAAGTAAGAATGCTCTTTTACAACAAAAGGCTTGAATTGATTAAAACGAACAGAGGTAAGTTGATCCTGCTGTTCATGCACTTTTAAAAATGCCTCCTGATCAAAACCAGGCAATCCTTGTAAAGAGGCTATGAAAGAATTAGGTAACAATGCTATTATTTAATTATTTAAAATCTAATGATAAAATTTTCTTTTTCTTTGTTCTCTTTTTTAAGAAAAACAATTCCAATATAAAATAAGTCAATGGTTAAGGAAACTCTTTCATCTTCTTTTATCTCCTTCCAAGCTTTTTCCATTTCACTACTCCAGTGAATGTCGTCAAAAATTAAAATAGAATCCTGATTGGATTTAGCTAAAAGCAAATTAAAATAACACATTGTAGGCTCATAGCTATGATTGCCATCCACATAAGCTAACCCAATAGTTGTTGTCATATTAAAATAAAGTGGCAAGCTTTTATCAAAATCACCCTCAATTAATTGAATATTACTAAAACCTAAGTTAGAAAAAGTATGCAAAGCCTCCTTAGCAATAGCAGGAGCGCCTTCCATGGTTACTACTTTACCCAATGGTATTGCTTGTGCTAAATAACAAGTAGTAATGCCAAAAGAGCTACCCATTTCTAAGACAGTGTTAGGCCTATAATAAGCAACGATCCGATTTAAAAGGGTGCTATACTTTTTAGATTTCAACGAGCCTCTTGCAATTACCGAAATTTTCTTTGTTTGATTTGTCTCCCGAATAGCACCTGCACCCAAATCAACAATATTAATCTCATGCTGATTATTTAATAATGCCGCTCGATAGTTTTCAATGTCATTAACCCAATCTCCTTGGGTGGTAGTATTTAAAACCTTTTTAATAAAAGAAAACACAAAGGGAGAATGAATGCCATGACCGCGTCCATTGGAAGCCTTAATTAAATACAAAATATATTTAAGAAGAATAGTTAGTTTGTTGTATTTCATTTTACTTCCTTTTCCAACATTCAAAATCAAAAGCATAAATATGTTTAGCGTCTGCTACATTCGCTGCTAAACTTATTCTTTCCCAATCTGCTCCTAATGTTGGAAAATAGGTATCCCCTTGTAAAGTGCAGTGCACTCTTGTTAACCAAATTTTATTAGCCATTGGTAAAGCCAGCTCGTATACTTGTCCGCCACCAATGACCATCAATTCCAAATAATCATATTTCTTGGCGAGTTCAATCGCTTGCTCCATTGTATTGACCACCATCACCCCTTCACTTTTCCAATTTTTATTTCTCGTAAGTACGATGTTTAATCTGCCAGGCAATGTCCTGCTACCCATTGATTCAAAAGTAGTACGTCCCATTAAAATAGGCATACCCCAAGTAGTATTTTTAAAAAACCGCATATCCTTGGGCAAGTGCCATAACAATTGATTGTTTAAACCAATGGCATTATTTTCGGAGGCTGCTGCAACAAGGGTAATATTCATTTGAAAAATTTTATACCGCTACCGGTGCTTTAATACTTGGATGAGATTGATAATTTTCTAAAGTAAAATCAGAAAATTGATAAGAGAAAATATCTTTTACTCCTTTATTTATCTTCATAGTGGGCAACGGAAAAGGAGTTCTTGATAATTGAAGATTCGCTTGCTCAATATGGTTTTTGTATAAATGAACATCTCCAAA
>CANHLZ010000023.1 GCA_947461595.1 Bacteroidota bacterium
GACCAATTCGGTGTGGGCCACTGCCTAAAACAATTATTTTTTTCTTGGAAGAGGAGATAGATTCGTTAGAGTTCAGCTTCTTGCTCATAGGTGTTAAATTGGGCAAAAATACATCAGCGAAACCATTTCTACGAATTTTTATGCAATGGTTTTCCACCAGCTTTTACCGTACTAGGCAAAGCTCCTGCCAGCGCGTGGTATAGCGTTTGCTGCGTCTTTCGCTGCGCATTTTCCAGTTTTTTTGGGTGCCGCTGGTGCCAAATTTCAAGATATCATTGCGGTAGGCAGCGTTCATATTGTCAATTACGTTCATTAGCTTTTTACGCCTTGCATCGGCAGGGGCGACAAACAAATTGGTTTGAAGGGCATTATCGGGTACAAAATCGCTTAAAATAACCCCTGCTTTTTTATAAATTTCTCCTGGTTCAAATA
This sequence comes from Bacteroidota bacterium, assembly GCA_947461595.1. Taxonomy (GTDB): domain Bacteria; phylum Bacteroidota; class Bacteroidia; order Chitinophagales; family Chitinophagaceae; genus Sediminibacterium. Next base: position 433 of record CANHLZ010000023.1, read on the forward strand.
GGCTTTTACCTAGGGCAACTACTGCTTTAATAATATCGGGAGTAAGATAACTAGGGTTGTCTAGCAGGGTGTAGCCACTTGCTTGACGACCTCTATTATAATGGGAAGCCTCTATAGTGATGGGTGCTTTTTTGAGCAAAAAAACACTTACCCCATAGGCGGCGCTATGTTGCATTCTTAATTTTTCGGAGGCTCGGGTGGCATAAGTGGCAAGGGCTTCTTCTATTTCTTGCCATTCGGTTACCTCGCGACCAAACATGCGTGTGGTGGCAATCATTTTTTTTTCGGTGCGAGGTGCTTGCATAGAATGACTTTGCGCGCCTTTTAATTCTCTTAGCAATCTCATGCCGGTAACACCTCCTAAAAAACGTTTTCCCCAACTCAGGTCTTTAATACTAAGTGCATAGGCCGTGTGTATGCCATAGGTTTTTAATTTTTCACTATAGTTAAAACCAATACCCCAAATATCATCTATGGGTGTTTGTTGTAAAGCCGCTTGCACTTTTTTAGTATCGTTAAGTATTACAATACATCCTGTTTTTATTTTATTTTTTTTAGCCAATCGGTTGGCTACTTTGCTAAGTACTTTATTGGGCCCTACGCCAATAGAAACAGAAATACCTGTCCAAGTTTCTATTTTATTTTTTAAGAGGTTGCAAAAATCTTCTAATGCTTCAGCGGGAATATGTTTTAAATCTAAAAAGGCTTCGTCTACCGAATATACTTCCACGCAACCCGGTGGGAGTAGCTGTCTCATGGTTTCCATGACCCGCCAACTGAGGTCGCCGTATAAGTGATAGTTAGATGAAAAAGCGTGCACTTTATTTTTTTCAATTAATTCTTTAGCTTGAAAATAAGGTACCGCCATGCCAATCCCTAATTGTTTGGCTTCGTCGGAACGTGATACAATGCAACCATCATTGTTACTAAGTACCACCACTGGAACATTTTGTAGTTGGGGTTGAAAAAGACGTTCGCAGGAACAATAAAAGCTATTACAATCTACAATGGCTTGCATTTATAAACTATGTATTACAAAACTAACAATGCCCCAAGTGCTGTACTGTTCTAGTTGAGCCACTTGAATGGTGCCGTATCTTTTATTTTCTGGAACCAAACTAATACTGTGTTCTTGTATTTGTAAACGCCGCACTAAAAATTCACCATTCAAAACGGCTACCACTACTTTGCCTGAACTGGCAGGTAAACTTCTATCTACAATTAAAATATCGCCAATGTGAATGCCCGCACCCAACATAGCATCGCTGTTCACCCGAAAGAAAAAAGTAGCAGGTTTATTGCGAATAAGTTGTTCATTCAAATCAATACCTCTTTCCATAAAATCGTCCGAAGCCGCGCCAAAACCGGTGGCATTGGCCTGTACAATTTGGCTTGATTGATAGTTCTTATTAATCTGCTGTGTAGCTATTCCTTCTCCGGGATCTGTATCTATAAATGACATAAAACTAAATTTATTAGCAATATTAACTAAATATTTTAGTATTTTAATGATTAATTTATACCCCTTTTTTAAAGTATTTATACGCTGTTTAGGATGCTTTATTTTTTGTAGACGGTTTAAAATCAGGACTTTATCAATGGGGTTGTTGTATATTGAGCCCGAAACAACGGTAGCATGCATAATTTTTTTATAGATCCTATTATTGGAAGGGCTAAAACCATTGATACCAGTTTTTACCTAGACCCTAAAAACTTAGAAGCCGCCAAAGAAAAAATATTTGCGCCTAGCTGGCAGTATGTGGGCCATATTGGAATGGTAGCCAAAGTAGGAGATGCGCATCCGTTTAAATTATTAGAAAATTATATGGATGAACCTTTGGTGCTTACTAAAGACAGCAATGAGCAAGTCCATTGTTTGTCTAATGTATGTACCCATCGCGGTAATTTGATGGTGTATGAACCTTGTTCTGCGCAAAAGCATTTGCGTTGTAAATACCATGGAAGAGCTTTTCATTTAGATGGCAAATTTATTTCGATGCCAGAGTTTTCTGCTGTTGAAAATTTTATTCCAGAAAATAATCATTTGCATCAGTTGCCTCTATTTAAGTGGGGGCCACTATTATTTACGCAGTTAAAAAAGGGGATGGATTCGGAATTATTTTTTCAAGAAATGCAAAAGCGCATAGGTTGGTTACCGATAGATGAATTGGTTTTTGATGTGGCAAGCTCTAATGATTATTACATTAAAGCCAATTGGGCATTGTACTGCGAAAATTATTTAGAAGGATTTCATATTCCTTTTGTGCATCCAGGCCTCAACGCCTTCTTAGATTTTAAAGATTATTCTACGGAATTGTTTCCTTATGCCAGTTTACAGTTAGGGATTGCAAAAAACAACGAACACTGTTTTAATATTCCCAAAGGGCATATGGATGAAGGCAAAAAAATTGCTGCGTATTATTTTTGGGTATTTCCTAATATGATGTTCAATTTTTATCCATGGGGTTTGTCGGTCAATGTGATTACTCCGATAGATGCAGGCAATACCAAAGTAAGTTTTTTAAGTTTTGTATTTGATGCTACCAAATTAGGCAAGGGTGCGGGAAATGGTCTAGACATAGTAGAACAAGAAGATGAAGAAATTGTGCAGCATGTACAAGAAGGGATACGCTCTCGCTTTTATCATTATGGAAGATATGCTACGCTACGTGAACAAGGGACACACCATTTTCATAGTTTGCTAGCTAATTTTTTATCAGTGTAGTTTAAATCAAAGACTATTTTACTGAAACGTATTTTTATTTTCTATTTGTCAATTTGCCCAATGAATGGCTACCGTCCAACTACTGCCTGCGTATACATGATACTTTTTAGAAAAGCTTCCTTGATTCAAAGCAAAAGATACATTCATTAAACTATTTAAATAGGCCAATGGTTTACCTACGTCTACGCCCCCAAAAGTATTTTCAAAAGGCATACTACCTGTATAGGCTAATTTATTAGCATGAAAAATTTGCACCTGTAATTCATTTTTGGCATGGGGCAGGCTTTTAAATTTTTTCCAATTTTCTTGATCCATATTGGTCCAAACATTTCCGTATTGAATGTCTAAGATGTCAATGGTACCTTTTAATTTTTCACCCACCAATTGTGCTTTTTGAAAAGACAATGCAGTAATAGGGCTAGTACTTATTTTTCCTACTTGATCGTAATTTATTTTATGGGAAGCTAAGCGAGCAGCCGTATAGGCATAAACATCTCTGCCATGAAAAGTATAAGAAGCGCCTGAATTTTTTCTTCTATTAGTCACTTCATCAATTTCTCTCACCGAGTCAATCCCTAATGAATTGGCAATTAAAGTAAGGGTGCCATTGTCGGGGGTCACAATATAATGACCCGATTTTGTTTTAACCACCACCGATTTTCTTTGCGTGCCCACGCCAGGATCCACCACCGAAACAAATACGGTACCTACTGGCCAATAAGCTACTGTTTGATCTAATCTATAAGCCGCTTCCCAAATATTATAAGCGGGTATATCATGAGTAAGATCGTATAATTTCAAACTCGCATCCACAGAACTCGCTACTCCTTTCATGGCCGACACCGCACCGTCTTTGGTGCCAAAATCTGTTTGAAAAACAACAATACCGTTTTGCGCAGATGCGCTTATTATTGTCAATAATAGAATGGCCCAAGTTGTAATTATTTTTTTCATGGCATATATTTTTTCTCTAAACATTAAAATACAATAATACTTTTTCGTGGCGAATATTGTGAGCGAAGCGATCTGAGCGCATAGAAAAAGATATTTTATGTTTTAATTATATAGGTGATTATTTAAGCGTTTATAAAAAAGCCTTCCCGAGTGAACGAGAAGGCTTTAAAGTTATTTAAAAAAACGGTAATTAAAACTTGAAGACCAATTTGCTAAATATTCTCATTCCATTATAGCCCATTTGAACTCCATCCCATGGTCCGCCTGTTTCATTGTCGCCAGCCCACCATTTTGCTTGAGGATTCACTGCAAAGTCGGGATGCACATTTAAAATATTATCGACACCTACAATCCAAGATGTCTTTTTATTTACTTGTACATTCAAATACAAGTCGGTTGCAAATTTACCACTGTAATTAAATACCTCTGGAAGCATTACATTCTCATCAAGGTCTGAAGGAACCTCCGGATTAATTCCATCACCATTATATCCAAAACCAGTTAATGCAAGAGAACCGAAGTAAGTAACACGAGCACCAATGCTTACTTTATTCTTTGTGTAATCGAAACTCATTGAGTATTTAGATTTGGGTGCTGAAGCTTTTAAAAAATATTTTTCTCTATCATTAAAGAAAGTATTTGCATTATACTCCGAAGTGCTTAATGCGGCAGGTACATGTATTTCGTCAATAGTAATGTTTTGAATATTTGCTACGAATAAAAATTTAAATCTTTCTGTAGCAGAAATTTTCTTTTGATAATCGGCAACAAAGTCAATACCTGTATTGGTAGTATTTACGGCATTAGCAAAAAATTGAGCAGTTGAAACGCCCATCGTAGTTAATTTAGTAGTTAATTCAGTTGGAAGCGATTCGTCGCTGGCGCTAAATAATCCTGACAATACGACTCTGTCTTTCATTTTAATTGAATAACCGTCAACAGTTACCGTTAATCCTTTGGCTGGTTTCCAAGAAAAGCCCACACTCATATTGGTAGAGGTTTCTTGTTTTAAGGAAGGGATACCTGCCAGCTTGCTAATTTCATCATCATTACGAGCAATTCTAGATTGAACTAAACCGCCATTTGAAAAAGAAGTAAGGGTGTTGCTAAAATATTTTTGTTGTAAAGAAGGAGCTCTGTAACCAGTGCTAAAGGAACCTCTAAAATTAAAGTTATTACTCAATTTTAAACGAGCAGAAGTTTTAAAGGTAGCCACTGAACCAAAATCAGAATAATTTTCTGCTCTTATGGCACCGGTAATTAAAAACATTTCAGAAGGCGTATATTCTATATCTGTATATGCACCTGTTACAAAACGGTTTGCTTTAACTTTATCATCCGGGCTGAAGCCTGGAAAACCTTGTGCACCTGGTGCTTGTTCTAAACCAGCAGTGGTAAAAGCTTTATAGGAATTTATTTCTCCTTTAAAGATACTATACTCTTCAAATCTTAACTCCCCACCGTAAGCTACTTTAATACCACCTTGGTTTACTTTTCCAAATTGCTTAGAGATGTCTAAATTAGATGTGTTTTGTAAAAAATTAAACCCGCCATCATCAAAATGGGTTTGGCTCACATTGCCAATATTAGAGGCATTAAAAGTACCATGTCCAAAATAATGAAAATTATTGTTTCCAAAAGCGTTACTTAAATCCCAATCCCATCCATTTTTACTTGTTTTAGAAAAACCAGTTACCATGGATATGTCTTGAATATTTGCTTGAATATGAGGGTTATAACTTGTATCACCAGACCCTGAAGTAAACATTATGCTAGGTACAAATATTAAAGATCCATCTGCTTTGATGGGGAAACGAGTTGGTTTTGCAGACCAATTTCTTGTATAGGCGTATGCATCAGATTTTTTTGAATTGAAACTTCCAAATGCATAAAATTTAATATCATCTCCAAGAGGTACTTCCATATTAAACATGGTTCCAATAGAATTCATTGAACCATCACCAAAACCTTGTCTCCAAGTATTCGTAGGTAAACCATCTTTGTCTTCGATATTAGAAGAAGCGGCTTGACGGAAAGTCTTTCCTTGATCTAATAAATCAAAAGACAAATTGATAAAGCCTCCTTTCTTTCCAAGGTCAAATCCTCTATTAGCTGAAATTGATTTGGTAACACCGTCAATTGGATTAGATGTTAAATAATCATGATTGTTTTTAAATTGATAAGTATTGAATTTTTTATCATAATAGCCCGCAGCGCCAGTGGTGATATTCCACTCGTTGGTATTTTTTCTAAGAACAATATTCATTACACCTGCAATCGCATCTGAACCATATTGTGCAGAAGCGCCATCTCTTAAAATTTCAATTCTATCTACTGCAGACATCGGAAAGCCATTTAAATCTACACCCGAACCGCCACGTCCTCTTGTTCCAAACAAACCTACTAAAGCTGTGCTATGTCTACGTTTTCCGTTAATTAATACCAAGGTTTGATCTGGCCCTAAGCCTCTTAATGTTCCAATATCAACATGGTCGGCACCATCAGCACCTGATTGTTTATTATAGTTAAAAGAGGGAGCGACAAAGTTTAAAGTAGAGGTTAAATCCATTCTTGCAGTGTTCATTCCAACATCTGTTAATTTAATAACATCCACAGGAACTGGAGATTCTGTTTTAACACGACCTGCCCCTCTGCTACCCACTAAAATAATGTCTTGTAAATCCGAAGTAGTAGCGGTTAAGACAATATTAATATTACTGCCAACGGCAATTTGCTTTTTGGTTTCAAAACCAACGAAGCTAAATTCTAAAACATCATTTACACTTGCGTTAATGGTGTAAGAACCAGTTTTATTGGAAGTAGTGACTACTTTTGAATTAGCTACTTTAATAGTAACGCCTTCTAAAGCGTTTCCTTTTGCATCACGTACCAAGCCTTTTATAGTTTCTTTTTGTGCAAAAACACTAAAAGATAAAAGGATAGCTGCCACAAGGAAAAGGGGGGTTAGTTTAGTTCGCATAAATATTAGATTTGGTAACAATTTACAACTTTTTCATCTTTTATGATTTATACATTATAATTAATTACTTTTATTAGGCATAAAACCATAACTATTTACTCCATGGAGCTTATTTTACAACATATAGAAAATCTATTTAATACTTTAGCTACCAAACCATGGGATTCTATTCAGAAAATTCCCCAAAGTGGAGGAGATCGTATGTATTTTAGAATAATTTTAGAAAATCAATCCTGGATTGCTACCTATAATTTGAATAGCAAGGAGAATCAAACCTTTATTTATTTTGCCCATCATTTTTACGAAAAGGGGATGCCTGTTCCAAAAGTATTGGCAGTGAATGAACAACAAACTGTTTATCTGCAAGAAGACTTTGGAAGCGTCTCCTTGTTAGATGTGTTGGAAAAAGAAGGTAAAACAGAAGCAGTATTTTTATTATTTCAAAAAAGTTTAACTGCACTAGCCAAATTGCAAATTAAAGGAGCAAAAGGCCTAGATTATAATAGATGCATTACTTCAAAGTATTTTGGTAAACATTCCATACTAACTGATTTATTATATTACAAGTATTATTTCTTAGATACATTGCAACATCCCTATGACAAACAAGCATTGATAGATGAGTTTGAAATAGTAAGCGATCAATTGGCAGTAAGTCATTATGATAATTTCATGTTCCGAGATTTTCAGAGTAGAAATATTATGGTCAAAAATGGAGAAGTATTTTTTATAGATTTCCAAGGAGGTATGCAAGGAGGGTTGCCTTATGATGTAGCATCTTTGTTGTGGCAAGCCAAAGCTGAGCTCTCTAATGAATGGAAAGAAAAATTATTGAATCATTATATTAGTGAATTGCAAATATTACTTCCTACACCCTTGAATGTAGCTGATTTCAAAAAACAATACCATGGTTTTGTATTGTTAAGATTATTGCAAGTATTAGGCGCATATGGATTTAGAGGATTGTTTGAAAGAAAAGCACATTTTTTAACAAGTATCCCTTTAGGACTAGAAAATTTAAAAAACTTCTTACAAGTATATTTCTTAGATATGGATACACCCGTATTTGCTTCTGTGTTAAAATGGATGGTGAGTGAAGAAGTGATACAACGTTTTACACCACCCAAGGCCAATGATCATACACCATTGGTTGTTACCATTAACAGCTTTAGCTATAAAAAGGGCATACCTGTGGATAGTTCTGAAAATGGCGGTGGCTTTGTATTTGACATGCGTGGGATATTAAATCCAGGCCGAGTAGAGGAGCATAAAAAACAATCTGGATTAGATAAGCCTGTTCAAGATTTTTTAGAACAAAGAACAAAAATGAATGGGTTTTTAAATAGCGTTTGGGATACTATTGACATTACGGTGGAAAATTATTTACATCGAGGCTTTGCTTCTTTGCATATTAATTTTGGTTGCACAGGTGGGCAGCATCGTAGTGTATTTGCTGCCGAACAAACGGCAAGACATTTAAGAAATAAATATCATCTAAAAACGGTGATAACACATACCAATAAAGAAAACTGGGTTAAATAATTATTTTATGCGCGCAATGATTTTAGCAGCTGGTTTAGGTACTAGGTTAAAGCCTTTTACCAATATGCATCCAAAGGCATTGGCGCAAGTGAATGGTAAATCTTTATTACAAAGAAATATTGAATACTTACAGCAGTTTGGTATTGATGAAGTGGTGGTGAATGTGCACCATTTTGCCCATCAAATTATAGAAGCGGTCGAATCTAATGCAGGCTGGGGGAGTACTATTTTTATTTCTGATGAAAGCAGCGAAGTGTTAGAAACGGGTGGAGGTGTTTTATTGGCAAAGCCATTTTTCGAACAAGAGTCATCTTGGTTGGTAATGAATGCGGATATCTTAACCAATTTGGAATTAGGAAAATTTATTGCTGCTGACAAAATTTTATCCGAAGGTGCTGAAAATTATATCGCTACTTTGGCGGTAACGAATAGAACTTCCAGTAGAAATTTATTATTTAACAGCGATGAAAAATTAGTAGGCTGGAAAAATAATAGTACTGGAGAAGAAAAATGGTCCAATGTGTCAAATAAAATATCAAACCCTGAAACCATTGTAGCCAAAGCCTTTAGCGGTATTCAAATCATTCACAGTTCTTTTTATAAAGCATTAACTTTAACTGGTAAATTCTCTTTGATTGATGCCTATTTGCAAGTAGCCTCTTCCAATACTATTGGTTTTTATGACCACAGCGATGGATTATTATTGGATGTGGGTAAACCTGAAAATATTATAAAAGCAGCATCGCTTTTCAAGTAAATTTCCTACTTCAATATTCTTTCTTACACTTTAATGTAAATCTTCTTTTTATCTAATAAATAAGCTAGTATACCAAAAAAGGCAATGATACTTAAAGCGTATACAAAAGAACCAATACGTAAATCACTTGCTATATTTTTAAAAACATGCTCGTAAAACCAAGGTAATGCGGAAGTGTATATGGGCTTACCATCTGCGTCTAGATGATCAATCCATCTTAACAAAGCTAAAATACGAGGTAAAAATCCGCTTAGTACAAAAACAAATAATGGATTCTTTCCAAATACATCAAAAAAATGGCTCCATGCACCCTTTGTATTTTTAAATTCTAGTAAATAAATTAACATGCCCAGTGTAATCATTGCTAATCCCGAAGTATACAATACATAACTACTGGTCCATATTTTTTTATTGATAGGAAAACTAAAATCCCAAATATAACCAACCAAAACAAGTAATACCCCTGTTAACAGCAATAGTGCTAACATCTCATAATTTTTTCCTTTAAGTTGAATGTATTCACCTACTAAAAAACCAAGCAGTACTTGTACAATGGCGGGCATTGTACTCGTTACACCTTCTGGATCAAAAGGGACGCCTTCTCCTTTATACAAATGGTTAATGCCTAAAACCGATTGATCAATGGTATTGCCAAAATAACCTGATAAACTAAATGGATGTCCTGCTGTGCCTAATGCATAACTGAGTACCCAATAAATTACTAAAATCATCATTCCTATAAAAAGTGCAATTCTAGATTTGCCATAATAAATAATAATAGAAGCGAAAAAATAACAAAGTGCAATACGTTGCAATACGCCAAATACACGCACATTTTCCCAGGGCTTAAAGATTAAACCAGCGTCAGACCATTTTACAAAAGGGCTCCAATTTAAAAACAAACCAATCGCAAAAATTAAAATAGTACGTGTAATTATTTTACTCCAAAATTCGGTGGCACTTGCATTTTGTAGTTTTGGCATCACAAAGGATAAAGCGTTGCCTACTGCAAATAAAAAGAATGGGAAAACTAGATCCGTAGGGGTACATCCATGCCAACTGGCATGTTCTAAAGGGCTATAAATATGTGCCCAAGAGCCAGGATTATTCACTAAGATCATTAATGCCACCGTAGCGCCTCTAAATACATCTAAGGAATAATATCTTTGCTGGCTCATTGTCTTTTAATATCTTTGTAAGATACAAATTCAGATGCAAAAAAACATATTAATTACAGGTGGAGCGGGCTTTATAGGATCGCATGTGGTGCGCTTAATGGTGACTAAATATCCTCAGTATCAAATCTTTAATTTAGATGCACTTACTTATGCGGGTAATTTGGAAAATTTAATGGATATCGAAAAAGTACCTAATTATCATTTTGTTAAAGCGAATATTTTAGAAGCAGATGCGTTAAAAGCTATTTTTGAAAAAAATGCTATCACCGATGTAATCCATTTGGCGGCAGAGTCGCATGTAGATAGATCCATTGTCTCTCCTTTAGATTTTGTGTATACGAATGTCATTGGCACGGTTAATTTATTAAATACCGCTAAGGAATATTGGAAAGGAGATTTAAGTTATGAAAAAGCACATGAAGGTGGTTGGGATAAAAATAGGGATCATTTATTTTATCATATTTCCACAGATGAAGTGTATGGAAGTTTAGGCAAAGAAGGTTTATTTAAAGAAACCACTGCCTATGATCCTAACTCTCCCTATTCTGCAAGTAAAGCAGCGAGTGATCATTTTGTAAGAGCCTATGGCGAAACCTATCACCTGCCTTATGTAGTTTCAAATTGTTCTAACAATTATGGCCCCAATCATTTTCCAGAAAAATTAATTCCATTATTTATACATAATATTATCAATAAAAAAGCATTACCAGTCTATGGGGATGGCTTATACACACGTGATTGGTTGTATGTCATTGATCATGCGCGTGCTATTGATTTAATATTTCATCAAGGAAAAAATGGGGATACTTATAATATTGGTGGCTTTAACGAATGGACGAATATTGATTTAGTAAAAGTAATGTGTGCTCAAATGGATGTGAAGCTAGGAAGAGCCAAAGGAGAAAGCGAAACTTTAATTACTTATGTAAAAGATAGGCCAGGACATGACCGCAGGTATGCTATTGATGCAACTAAATTAAATAAAGAGTTAGGATGGAGTCCATCGGTTAGCTTTGAACAGGGATTGGCTGCCACCATCGATTGGTATTTAAGCAATGGTCCTTGGTTGGAAAATGTAACCAGCGGCGCCTATCAACAATATTACAATTCAATGTACGATAACAGATAATTAGATCAATGAAAATAGAAGCCACCCCCTTAAAAGATTGTTTTATAATTCACGATACGGTGCATGGAGATGCGCGTGGTTATTTTTTTGAATCCTATCATCAAAAACAATTTGCTGAAGCTACCGGCTTACAAATTAATTTTGTGCAGGACAATCAATCCAGATCACAAAAAGGGGTATTAAGAGGGTTGCATATGCAATCGGGTGCTGCGGCGCAATCAAAGCTGGTAAGGGTTTTGGAAGGGTCTGTATTGGACGTAGCAGTAGATGTTAGAAAAGGATCACCCACATTTGGTCAACATTTTACGGTTGAATTGACGGCAGACAATCACAAGCAGTTTTTTGTACCCAAGGGCTTTGCCCATGGATTTGTGGTATTAAGCGAGGCAGCTACATTCTTTTACAAATGTGATGAGTTTTATGACCCATCTAAAGAAGTAGGTATTATATACAATGATGCAGATTTAAATATAGATTGGCGGGTGCCTGCTAATGAATTGTTATTATCTGCAAAGGATAAAGTTTTACAATCATTTTCGACCTACAAAAAAAGTATTGGTTAAAATATAAATTATTAAAATGAAAGGAATCATATTAGCAGGCGGATCAGGTACTAGATTGTATCCTATTACAAAAGGAATCAGCAAACAATTGATGCCTATCTATGATAAGCCAATGATTTATTATCCATTATCTGTTTTGCTATTAGCAGGCATCAAGGAAATATTAATTATTACTACACCCGAAGACAATGATCAATTTAAAAGATTATTGGGAGATGGTTCTGAAATAGGTTGCTCTTTTCATTATGCAGTGCAAGCAGTTCCTAACGGGCTCGCTCAAGCTTTTGTGATTGGTGCCGATTTTATTGGCAAGGACAAAGTAGCTTTAATATTAGGGGATAACATATTTTATGGTGCAGGGTTTAGTAAGTTAGTGCAATCTTTTAATGATGTTGAAGGGGCTGCTGTGTTTGCTTATGAAGTAAATGATCCAGAGCGTTATGGTGTGGTAGAATTTGACGCAAACAATAATGCCATTTCCTTAGAAGAGAAACCAAAACAACCCAAATCCAATTACGCAGTACCTGGTTTGTATTTTTATGATAACCAAGTGGTAGAAATAGCTAAAAATATTCCAGCTTCACCAAGGGGAGAGTATGAAATTACGGATGTCAATAAAGTGTATTTGCAAAAAAAGCAATTACAAGTAGGTATTATGAATCGTGGAACGGCCTGGTTGGATACCGGCACCTTTGATTCTTATGCAGATGCCTGTGAATTTGTAAGAGTGATAGAAAAGAGACAAAGCCAAAAAGTTGGCTGCATTGAAGAGGTCGCCTACAGAATGGGCTTTATAGATAAAACTCAGTTATTGGTACTAGCCGATAAATATGCCAAAAGTGGTTATGGTGAATACCTACGAACCTTAAAGAAGTAGGTTTTACCCCATTGCCCCCTATTATTTGTAGTAGACAATCCCTTTTTTTTCTAAAATGCTGAACAATTTTAAAAAATGATTGTTCTTTAGGTATGTCAACGTATTCCATCAAAGATTTAGAGCATATTTCAGGCATCAAAGCCCATACTATACGTATATGGGAGCAGCGCTATAAATTTATACAGCCTAGTCGTACTTTAACCAATATTAGGACTTATTCCTCTGAAGAATTAAAGACCATATTGAACGTATCACTTTTAAATAAGTATGGTTTTAAGATTTCTCATATAGATAAGATGAGCACTGAGCAAATGGAAGAAAAAATTCTTTCCATTAATCAGTTGGATGCACAGAAGGAAAGGGTCGTGAATAATTTGATCAAGGAAACCGTTTCCTTAAACATATTTGCATTTGAGCAACAATTAGATGTATACATTGCACAAAAAGGTATTGAAAAAACGGTCACTGAGATCCTATTTTCTTTTTTAGAAAGGGTAGGCATACTTTGGATGACCAATCATATGAATCCAGCACAAGAGCATTTGGTAATAAATGTTATAAGACAAAAATTAATTTTAGGGATTGAAAAGTTAGCTCCTATAAAGCAACAAGGTAAAAGGGTTTTGTTATTTATGCCAGAGGGAGAGCACCATGAAACGGGCCTTTTGTTTATTCATTTTTTACTAAAACAAAATGGAATTTATGTAGATTATTTAGGAGCTAATTTGCCGATGGCTGATCTTGAATATTACATTTCTATAAAAAAACCAAACTATATTTTCTGTCATATAACTTCCCCTGCTAAAGGATTTAAATTAAATAAATTTTTAGATCAATTGGGGAAAATTGATAAAGACATTACGATCTTATTGTCTGGGCAACTTATTCATGGTTTTGAAGGTCCATTGGCTTCCGCTATTCACATCAAAAGAAGTTTAAGCGAAACCATTCAGTTTATACATACTATTTAGCCTCCCTGCTTTTACTTTTACAGGTTTTGGACCCAATTTAATTTGGTGTCACTAATCTTATATATTTATTTTATATATAAAATAATAATAATACAAAATTTAATGGTTTTTAATTCCTTGTACTTAAATCTGGAATATTTTAGCCAAAAGACCCATGTTTATTGGTTATCAAATGACTTACTAATTCCAGAATGTTTAACAATTAACTTAAAATTTTAAACAAAAATTAGGCACCATGAAAATATTTTGTTTAATTTTATACTCTAAAAGTTAAACAGAATTATATGTCAACCGCAGAATTCACCCTATTACTCACTGAAAATGCTGATTTTTTAAAGCCTTTTGCCATTAATTTGACCAAGGACCATGAATCTGCCAAGGACTTATTTCAGGAAACATTGTACAGAGCTTTGTCCAATAAAGACAAGTACAATGTAGGTACCAATATAAAAGCTTGGTTGTATACCATCATGCGTAATATTTTTATCAATGATTACCGCAAGCGTGCTAAGCAATCAGTGGTTTTAGACCATTCACCAAACGATTTTTTAATAGATCAAACGCGCACAAAAGTTTTGAATGATGGAGTGACTAACTTAAATTTGAGAGAAGTGAAACAGATGATACATGATTTACCTGAATTATTTAGAACGCCCTTTAATTTATATTTTGAAGGCTATAAATACAATGAAATTGCTGAAGCTTTAAATGAACCATTAGGTACCATTAAAAGTCGAATTCACTTTGCTAGAAAAATATTAAAGCAGAAAATTCAACGATACTAATTACATGCAATCCCCTAATAAAAAAGCATTGGTGATAGGTGCTGGCTTTGCCGGCATGTCTGTAGCTACTTTTTTAGCAAAAAAAGGATGGACTGTAACAGTTGTTGAAAAACATAATTTACCAGGAGGAAGGGCTAGAAAATTTGAAGCAGAAGGCTTTACTTTTGATATGGGTCCAAGTTGGTATTGGATGCCTGATGTTTTTGAAAGATATTTTAATTCTTTTGGAAAAAAAGTTTCCGATTTTTATAATTTAAAAAGATTAGATCCCTCTTATCGTGTCTATTTTGATGAAAACCATTGGGATATGCCTGCTAATTATACCGCCTTAGGGGCGTTGTTAGAAAGCGTAGAACCTGGTGCAGCAAAGGCTTTGGATCGATTTATGGAAGAGGCTAAATTTAAATATGATATAGGGGTAGGAAAATTAGTGCATCAGCCCGGCATTTCATTAAAAGAATTTGTAGATATTGATTTAATCAAGGGTGTTTTTAAATTAGATGTTTTTCAATCTATGAAAAAGCATGTGGCTCGTTTTTTTAAGCATCCGTATATTCAAAAATTAATGGAGTTCCCGGTCTTGTTTTTAGGTGCCTTGCCGCAAAATACTCCAGCTTTATATAGTTTAATGAATTACGCCGATATCAAAGGAGGTACTTGGTATCCTGAATTGGGTATGTATAGTATTGTACAAGCCATGTATGAGACAGCGAAAGCAGAAGGGGTTGAATTTAATTTTGGCGAGGAGGCATTACAAATTGAAGTAGTCAATGGAATGGCAAAATCTTGCTTGACTAAGTCTAATCTAACAGGAGAACAAAAACATTATGATTTTGAAGTAATTGTAGGCGCAGGCGATTACCATCATATAGAAACAAAATTATTAATCAATAAATACCAATCTTATACAGCTAGTTATTGGGATACGCGTATTATGGCACCAAGTTCCTTATTATATTATGTAGGGTTGAATAAAAAACTAACAGGCGTTACGCATCATTCTTTATTTTTTGATACCGACTTTGAATTGCACGGAAAGGAAATTTATACAGAACCTGCTTGGCCAAGCAAACCATTGTTTTATGCAAGTGTACCTTCTGTAACCGATTCCACAGTGGCGCCTGCTGGTTGTGAAAATTTATTTTTACTCATTCCAGTAGCGGCTGGCTTAGAAGGGGATACAGAGGAGGTACGTGACAAATATTTTAACGAACTCATTGTCCGATTAGAAGAAAGATGGGGCCAAACCATTTCGGATTCAATTATTTATAAAAAATCTTACGCTATTTCTGATTTCAAAAGTGACTATCATTCCTTTAAGGGAAATGCCTACGGGCTAGCCAATACCTTATTACAAACTGCTATTTTAAAGCCAAGTTGTAAAAGCAAAAAGGTAAAAAACTTATATTACACCGGTCAATTAACAGTGCCAGGTCCCGGGGTGCCGCCAAGTTTGATTAGTGGGGAAGTGGTAGCAGAATTGATTCATAAGAATTATAAAAACTTATAAATATAGATGTCTGATTTAAAATTATACAACAAAGTAACTGGTTTAAGTAGTAAAACAACTACGCTTTTGTATAGCTCTAGTTTTTCTTCTGCTATTAAATTATTACATACCGATTTACGTCAACCTATCTATGATATTTATGGCTTTGTGCGCTTTGCAGATGAAATTGTAGATACTTTTCATGAGTATGACAAAGCCACTTTATTTGATCAATTTAAAAAGGATACTTATTTGGCCATAGCGCAGGGAATAAGTTTAAACCCTATTTTACACCGTTTCCAAATGACTTATAATAAGTATAAAATTGATCCAGCCTTATTGGAAGCATTTTTAGTAAGTATGGAAATGGATTTAAATAAGCAGCAATATGATTTAGCTACCTATCAAACTTATATTTATGGAAGTGCGGAAGTGGTTGGCTTAATGTGTTTATCAATTTTCTGCGAGGGTGATATGGTCCAATTTGAAAAATTGAAACCATCTGCAAAACACTTAGGCGCTGCCTTTCAAAAAGTTAATTTTTTAAGAGACATCAAAGCTGATTTTGAAGGGTTAGATAGAATGTATTTTCCCAATTGTGATTTTTCTAATTTTACATTAACAGATAAGGCAATCATAGAAACCGATATTCAAGCTGATTTTGAAGAAGCATTAAAAGGCATTAAAATGCTACCTTTGAAAGCTAGATTTGGTGTGTATGTAGCTTTTAAATATTATTATTCTTTGTTTAAAAAAATAAAAAAAACGCAGCCAGATGCTATTTTAAAAACCAGAATTAGAATTCCTACACCTGGAAAAATATTTATTGTAGCAAAGGCCGCTTTGCGCAGTCAGTTGAATTTGTTGTAGTAACTTTGTTGTATAATTTAATAAAATTGATTTTATGATATTTATATTAGTGACCTTACTTACTTTTTGTATTATGGAAGGGATTACCTGGCTAACCCATCGTTATGTTATGCATGGATTTTTATGGTATTTACACGAAGACCATCATCAACCCACTGGTCATTTTTTCGAAAAAAATGATGCCTTCTTTTTAATATTTGCTATACCAAGTATGGCCTGTATATTCTATGGTAATTTTGTAGGTCCTTTGTGGATAGCTGGCATAGGTACTGGAGTCGCTATGTATGGTTTTGCTTATTTTTTAGTACATGAAGTAATTATTCACCAAAGAATTAAGTGGTTTACTAAATCAAATAGTCGTTATATAAAAGCCATTCGTTGGGCGCATAAAATGCATCATAAGCACTTATATAAAGAAGAAGGGGAAAGCTTTGGTATGTTGATCGTAGCAAAAAAATATTGGGATAAAGTGCGCAGAGACGAAGCCTTGCAAAACAATGAGTAATACCATCTCATCTACTAGTTCATTAGGCAGCTACGATTTTATCATTGCAGGTGCTGGCGGGGCTGGTTTATCATTATTACATTATTTAATGGGTTCTTCTATTTTATGTTCTAAATCAATTTTAGTTATAGATAAATCTTTCGAGAAAACCAATGATCGTACTTGGTGCTTTTGGGAAAAAGAGGTTGGTGCTTTTGAAAATTTAATCCATCATCATTGGGATACCATTTCTATACATGCAGAAGGTTTTAACAAGAAACTACCTACAGCCCCTTTTAGTTATAAGATGATTCAGGGGATTGATTTTTACAATGCTATTTTAAGTAAAGCAAAATTGAAGTCCAATATTCATTTTCAAGAAGCCATTATACAAAATATTAAAGTTCTTGATGCATCTAATACGAGTAAAGGAGCTACCATTGAATGGGAAGGAGGTGCTGCTACTGGGAACTATGTTTTTTCTAGTTTGTTGCCTTTTCAAATGAATCAATTAACAACAGCCGCTGCTTATTCTAAATCATTACAAAAAAATGATTCTAGTGCTAAGGAAGCACTTTTTTTATGGCAACATTTTAAAGGCAGGGTAGTACAATTTAATCAACCTGTTTTTAATCAATCTGTTGCTAAATTGATGGATTTTAATGTACCTCAGCATGGAGCCACTGCATTTATGTATCAATTGCCCTTGAATGAAAATAAAGCATTGGTGGAGTATACTATATTTTCTGAAAATGTATTGAGCATAGCAGAATATGATCAAGTGTTGAATACTTATTTAGCCAATGAGTTTCCAGGATTAACTTATTCCATTGCTCATGAAGAAATAGGAGCCATTCCTATGACCCAATTGTCTTTGAGCAAATATCAAGCACCAATATATGCTATTGGTGCTTTAGGAGCAGCCATCAAAGCAAGTACGGGGTATGCTTTCCAGTTTATTCAATTGCAATGTAAAAATATAGTAGCGCAATTAGAAAAAGGACAACCTATTCAAACGCATGTTCATACCAGCAGACATCAATTTTACGATGCTGTATTGTTGTATGTTTTATACTATCATAAAATGGAAGGGGCAGAAATATTTAAACGCATCTTTGCTAAAAATAAGGCAGCTACGGTATTTAAATTTCTATCTAATACTTCCAATATTTTTGAAGATTTACAAATTATGCGTTCCTTGCCTACCCGTATTTTCTTACCTGCAGCCTTAAGTGTATTATTGCGGCGGGCTTAAGCATTTTCTTCTAATTTATTTTTCCTAAATTTGTCCAATAGCCTCGTAGTATAATGGATAGTACATGAGTTTCCGAAACCCCAAATCCAAGTTCGATTCTTGGCGAGGCTACAAAGCCTGTCCCGATTTCTCGGGACAGGCTTTTTTTATTTGAGGCAGCGTCACAAGCTTGCTTGTGTAAGCTGATGA
>CANHLZ010000024.1 GCA_947461595.1 Bacteroidota bacterium
ATTTGTTTTAAATGATTAATTATACCCTTAATACGAAAACCTCAAAAAGGTAACCTCCAAGCGCTTAAAAAATTAAAAAAGAGGCTATTTTGGGTTACTTTTACTCCAATTAAGTATTAACCTATTGAAAGCTGAATTAAATGAACAAGCCCTTTTAAAGGGGCTAGCCAATAATGACTCCAAGGCGGTGGAAGCCCTCTATAAGAGTCATTTTAATATGATTCAGCACTTTGTTTTAAACAACAGTGGCTCTTTTGATGATGCTAGGGATATTTTTCAGGAAGCAATGATTACCCTTTACGAAAAGGTTCAATCCAGTTCCTTTGTACTAACCTGTCAAATTAAAACCTACCTCTTTTCCATTTGTAAGCATTTATGGCTAAAACGCTTGCACCAAATGGATAAGTACAGTAGCCCACTTAGTGTGCATGAAGAAAGTATTTCAGTTGAAGAGGATATAGTTGCTTTTGAAAAGAAAGATGCTGCTTTTGCAATTATGGACCGAGCTTTAAATAGCCTAGGTGAACCTTGTAAAAGTTTGTTAGAAGGCTACTATATCAATAAAAAAGGAATGCAGGAATTAGCAAAGGATTTTGGTTATACCAATGCAGATAATGCAAAGAATCAAAAATATAAATGTTTGATGCGTTTAAAGAAGTTGTTTTTTACGCAATATAATATTGGAGAATAAGAAAATAGAAGAAAGAATTAACTATGGAAGACATTAAATTATTAGAAACGATTGAGAAATACTTGACAGGCGAAATGTCTGCTCAAGAGCGCGAGTTATTTGATGTTATTCGTAAAAATACACCAGAAATTGATCAAATAGTAGTGGAGCATAGTATGTTTTTACATCATATGGATACTTACGCTAAAAGACGCCACTTTACTAAACTAACTGAAAAAACTTTCCAAAATTTATTGGCAGCTGGCGAATGGACCCTAGACAAGGCCTTGCCTTCCAAAGCAAAAATGATTCAGTTATGGAATAAATATAAAAAGGTAACCGCCATTGCAGCATCTGTGGGTGGATTTATTGCCTTAACTACTTCTGCAATTATGATGTATTTTTCGCCAAGTTTAAATGGCAACCAACTATTACAATTAAGTAAAGCCATTGAAGTCATTAAGAAAAACCAACAAGTTCAAGGGCATCTTTTAAATGAAGTAAAATCAAAAGTACCAGAAAATGCCAAACTCATCAGCGGTGGATCTGGATTTTTAATTGACCCCAAAGGTTTTATCATCACTAACTCCCATGTCCTTAAAGGCAATGGCGCTATAGTGATTAATAATCTTGGAGAAGAATTAAATGCGAATATCATTTTTGCCGATAAGGACTTAGATCTTGCCTTACTAAAAATCGAAGACAAGGATTTTTCAGCACCCCCTTCTATCCCTTTTTCCATTCGTAAAAAAATGACCGATTTGGGAGAAGAAATTTTTACGCTAGGCTATCCAAGGAATGACAATGATATTGTTTATGGCAAAGGCTATTTAAGTGCTCAAACAGGTTTCGAAGGAGATAGTAGCTCTTTTCAAATTCAAATTAGTGCTAACCCTGGCTACTCCGGCGCTCCTTTATTCAATGACAAAGGAGAATTAATTGGTATCATTAGCACAAGACAAAAATTAACTGAAGGAGTTGCCTTCGCCATTAAATCAAATAAAATCATTGACTTAATTGCATCCGTTAAAAAGAATGATGAAAAATCTGAAATAAAATTAAAAATTTCCAAAGGAAATCATACCAATAACGCTAACAGAAAAGATCAAATTAGCAAATTCAAGCCTTATATTTTTAGCGTTCGTTCCTACAACTAATAAAAATAGCATACCTACTTCTACCAAAGACTAGGAGGATACACTTTATTAGCTACCAAAGCATCTATGCTTTCTTTTACCCCTGGTGCATCTTCTTTGTAGGTTACCCCAAACCATTTTGCATTGGTAGGGATTACTTTTACTTCCCCTAGTCCCAATTCTTTAAATCGACCAGCTACATAAGGAATATAAAATTCAGACTTTAATTCCTGCCCTTTTGTTTCTAAAAAAGTGGCAAATTCTTGTTCGCATAATTTTATAAATCCAGGAGCAAAACACATGAAATTCATACTTACTCTAGTATTTTCTTGCAAAGATGTTTCGATCCCATTTTCTTCAAATACAATTTGACCATTATCCTTTCGATGTATATTAGTACGCTCATGAATAGAAGTTAAATAGCCTTGATCATTAATTGCACAAACGCCTCTACTCACGGTTCCATTTTCACTTAATGTATTTACTAACTCATACCCAAGAATGCAACTCGTTTTTTCATTACATTCCTTTGTTAAAAAAGTATAGGCTAATTCAAATGCTTCTTTGCCATAGTAATCATCGGCATTTATAATGGCAAAAGACTCTTTTACTTCCTCTTTACAACACAGCAAGGCTTGAGCAGTTCCCCATGGCTTCACCCGATCAACTGGGATGGAAAACCCTTCTGTAAATTTATCGAGCGCCTGATAGACATAAGCTGTTTTAATTTTTCCTGCCAACTTTGGCTCAAATACCTTTTTAAAGGGCTCAGCAAAATCTTTCCTTATAATAAAAACCACTTTACTAAAGCCAGCATGAATAGCATCATAAATAGAATATTCCATAATGGTTTCGCCTGCAGGTCCAAACCCTTCTGTCTGTTTCATGCTTCCGTATCTACTCGCCATGCCTGCTGCTAAAATCACTAATGTTGGTCCCATATTAAATCAAAGTTTTTACAAGGTATTAAAATAGTATTTTTACCAAACTAGTTAAAAATACATCCTGTAAAATTAACTGATTTTGATTAAATAGAAAAACATTGCTTACAAAACCTTCTATACAAGCTATTCCCTCATTGAGTAAAAATAATTACGCAATGAGTATACTAAGACTGGACCAACTACACCCCATAGTAAGTGGCAATAAATGGTATAAGCTTAGATATTATATACAAGAAGCTTTACACGCCTCCACTCCTACCATCGCTAGCTTTGGCGGACCTTATTCAAATCACCTAGTAGCATTGGCTTTCGCAGCCCAAGAAAATAAATTGAAAAGCATTGGTTATGTAAGGGCTAATCAAAACGAACCCATTACGCCAAGTTTGCAAGAAGCCCTTGCTTATGGAATGCATTTAGAATTTATTGGCCGGACACAATTCCAAGAAACTAAAAATGAATTACTCCAAATAAATAAAAACAGCAGCAATTCAACCACTTATTTTATTGACGAAGGCGGTTATGGAGTATTAGGTGCCAAAGGAGCTGCTACGATACTCAGTGCACAAGATACCAGTTCTTTTGACAGCATCCTATGTGCTGTTGGAACAGGTACCATGCTAGCAGGCCTCATCAATAGCGCTACTCCTCACCAAGAAATCATTGGTATCCCTATTTTGAAAAATGAAAATAGTTTAGCAGAGGAAATTAATTCCTTGGTCATCAACAAGCAAGCAACCTGGACCATATTACATCAATTCCATCAGGGTGGTTATGCAAAAACAAACCCTGCATTAATTCAGTTCATGAATGAACTTTGGACCCTTGAAAAAATTCCAACAGATATTATTTATACTGGAAAATTACTTTTTGCTGTTCATGAATTAATGCAAACCCATTATTTTAAACCCAATAGTAAAATTTTAATTATACATAGTGGAGGTTTGCAAGGCAACAGGTCTTTACCAAAAGACAGTTTACTTTTTTAAGCACTAATTAATTCGCATTCAAAAATTATTGCGAAATGTTTTTTTATTTTCTCTTTTACTTCTTCATAATCCACCTTATGGCCCAGCTCCTTTTCTAGGGAAGTCACTGCTTTTCCTTGTATTCCACAAGGCACTATCAATTCAAAATGAGACAAGTCGGTATTTACGTTTAAAGCAAAGCCATGCATCGTAATCCATCTACTGCATTTAATACCCATGGCACATATTTTTCTTGCCATAAAGGGATCCGCTGGTTCTAACCATACCCCTGTTTCTCCTGCGCTTCGCTCTCCCTTTAATCCATATTCATCCATCACTTCTATAATTACTTGCTCAAGACTTCTTAAGTACCAACCCAAATCTGTTTTAAACTTATCCAAATCAAGTATAGGATACCCTACCACTTGTTGCAAGCCATGATAAGTGACATCTCCTCCTCTATTGATATGAAAAAACTCAATACCTAAATTTTGAAGCTGTTGTTCCGAAACCAATACATGCTCCCTTTTACCGCTTTTACCCAATGTAAACACAGGCGGATGCTCTACCATCAACAACCGATGTTCTGTAGCCGTTTTACTTACTTCTTCCTCGTTTTGCCTAGCAGCCCACTTGATTTGTGTATTTTTCAACAATAAAGCCTCCTGATAATCCCAAGTAGGTTGATAGGAACGAATGCCTAAATCTTCGAATATCACTTTTTGATGCATGAAGCAAAGTTACAAACTAAGCCGCAATATCTTACTTTTGCAACATGTCTGAAGAACAAGATCCAATACAAGAAGAAAACAATGAGTCCTTATATGAACGATCTACATTTATTGTAGACAAAGGACAGGAGCCTACCCGTATAGATAAATGGGTGCAAGCCCGAATCGAAGGCATTACTAGAAATAAATTACAAAATGGCATCGATGCTGGTTTTTTAACGGTCAATGGCAAAGTGGTTAAAAGTAATTACAAAACAAGACCAGGGGACGAAGTAGTGTATTTAAGTATTGTTAATCCAGAATATACCGAGCTTAAACCAGAAGCTATGTTCTTGGATATTGTATACGAAGACGATGCCGTCATGGTCATTAACAAGCCTTCCAATATGGTGGTGCATCCTGGCATTGGAAATTATACTGGCACTTTATTAAATGGAGTAGTTCATCATTTGCTTTCACAAAATCCAGATTTAAATGAGGAACTTTTGCCACGTTTTGGATTGGTACATCGTATCGATAAAAACACAACCGGTTTAATTGTACTCGCTAAAACTCCCGAAGCAGCAAGTCATTTAGCCAAGCAATTTTTTAATCATACTGTAGAAAGAAAATACGTTGCCTTGGTTTGGGGCGATATGGAACAAGAGGAAGGGACCATTGTAGCCAATATTGCTCGACACAAATCAAATAGAAAAATGTTTGATGCTTATCCGGATGAAGAAATTGGCAAACATGCTATTACCCATTATAAAGTAATAGAACGCTACAATTATGTGAGTTTGGTTTCCTGCATTCTTGAAACAGGAAGAACACATCAAATAAGAGTGCATATGAAACACATTGGTCATACACTTTTCAACGATTTCGAATACGGGGGAGACAAAATATTAAAGGGAACTATTTATACCAAATACAAACAATTTGTTGACAATTGTTTTGAAGCTTGTCCAAGATGTGCACTCCATGCACAAACATTAGGCTTTGACCATCCCACTACTGGTAAGAAAATTGTTTTTGATAGTCCCTTACCTGCCGACATGCAAGCGGTGATAGAAAAATGGAAAAATTATAAGACGGCTGCACACCAATAATGAACTATTAATAGACTACTTAATGATTTTACTATTCCATTTTAAATAAATCTTAGCAAATACATAGCCAAGGGTTAAACCGATGATGGATCCTGCCAATACATCTAATGGATAATGCACCCCTACATATATCTGTGCATAAGCAATGAGGCCGGCCCATAAAAAAAATAAATAAGTATATTTTTTAAACAAGGGTTGTAAAGTCATAAAAATAAACATGGCTAAACCAAAATGATTGGCTGCATGAGAAGAAGTAAAACTAAAACTACTTGGACATCCCCCTATTAATAATTTTACTTGAGACAGCATGGCGGGGTCTGCACAAGGCCTTAATCGATGAAATAATGGCTTGAACAAAAAGCTACTAACCTGGTCGGTCAATGAAATAGTAATTGCAACTGCCAATAACCATTTCCAGGCGGTCCAACCCCATCTATAAAACAAATACACCAACAATGCCAGATACAAAGGAAACCAATGTTCCGAAGTTCGCATCCACGGCAGAACTGAATCTAAGAATGGGCTATTCCAATGGCCATTAATCAACTCAAATAAGGATTGATCCCCCTTTATAATGGATGCCCAAAAGTCTTGTATCATGGCATAAAGATACAAGGAAGTGTAAAAATTTAAAGTAAATTTGTCCAACCAATTTTAAAGTAAATAGCATAGCCATGTCACTTATTAAGAGTATTTCAGGATTTAGAGGCACCATTGGAGGCCAACCCAATCAAAACCTAACTCCTATTGACATTGTCAAATTTGCCTCTGCCTATGGCAGTTGGTTAATGAATAAAACCCCTGGTAAAAAGAAGGTGGTGGTAGGCAGAGACGGAAGAATAAGTGGTGAAATGGTGGAATCTTTGGTAGAACAAAGCTTGCTCGCCTTAGGCATCGATGTAATTCATTTGGGCTTAAGCACTACCCCTACTGTTGAAATGGCTGTGGTGTTTGAAAAAGCAGATGGCGGAATTATCATCACTGCCAGCCATAATCCAAAACAATGGAATGCCTTAAAATTATTAAATGACAAAGGAGAATTTGTAAGTGGTGCAGAAGGAAAAACAATTTTAAGCCTTGCTGCCAATGAAGACTTTCATTATGCCAAAATAGACGAATTAGGAAAAGTGATTTCGGATTATCATAGTTTAGAAAAACATATTGAAGCCATTGTTAAAAATCCTTTTGTGGATACTGTAGCCATAGGATTGGCAAATTTCTCGATCGTTGTAGATGCCATCAATAGCACTGGTGCTTTTGCAGTACCTGCCTTATTAAATGCCATTGGTGTAAACAACATCACAGTTTTAAATGCGGAGATGAATGGAGAGTTTGCTCATAATCCAGAACCACTCAAAGAACATTTAACCGAATTGTGTACTACGGTTTTAAATAAAAAAGCGCATCTAGGCATTGCAGTCGATCCTGATGTGGACCGTTTATGTTTTGTAAGCGAGGATGGTAATTTATTTGGTGAAGAATATACTTTAGTAGCCGTTGCAGATTATATTCTGCAAAATAAAAAAGGAAGTACCGTAAGCAATCTTTCTTCTACCAGAGCGCTAAGAGATGTTACCGAAAAACATGGATGCACTTATTTTGCAAGTGCCGTTGGCGAAGTGAACGTGGTTAATAAAATGAAAGAGCAGCATGCAGTAATTGGCGGAGAAGGCAACGGTGGCATTATCGTGCCAGACTTACATTATGGAAGAGACGCGCTCATTGGCATTGCCTTGTTTTTAACACATTTGGCCAAATCTAAATTAACTGCTTCTGCATTAAGAGCCAGCTATCCTGCTTATTTTATGAGTAAGAAAAAAATTGATTTAAATGCAACCACATCCTTGCCCAATATTTTTACAGCTCTTGAAAATAAATTTAAAGCTTTCCCTATTAATAAAGAGGACGGATTAAAAATTGATTTTGAAAATGAATGGGTGCATCTTAGATCTAGCAATACAGAACCAATTATACGGGTATATACAGAAGCCCCAACACAAGTCGGTGCAGACAAATTAGCTTTGGAGATTATTTCTATTATTAAAACAATTAAGTAATTTAGCCAGATGGATAGAATCTATTTTGACAATGCTGCAAGCACCCCTTTAGACCCAGTGGTGTTGGAATCGATGATGCCCTTTTTAAGTGAGCAATTCGGCAATCCGTCTTCTATCTATAGCTATGGCCGGGAAACAAGAATGGCCATTGAACAAGCCAGAAAATCAGTCGCTAAAAATTTAGGCGCTCGTCCTGCTGAAATATTTTTTACCAGTGGTGGAACAGAAAGTAGCAATACCATACTTCGTGCCGCTATTGAAAATTTAGGATGTACCCATATTATCAGCTCTCCCATAGAGCACCATGCCACATTACACACTGTGCAACATTTGGCTAAAAAAGAAGATGTCCAACTTAGCTTTGTTTCTATTTTACCTAATGGTCATATAGACATTGCCCATCTGGAGTCCCTTTTAACCAATAATACAGCAAAGACGATTGTAAGTATCATGCATGCCAATAATGAAATTGGTAACATGATTGACCTTTTTGAAGTGGGCTCTATTTGTAAAAAACACAATGCCTATTTTCATAGTGACACTGTTCAAACAGTAGGTCACTTTGCATTTGATTTAAGCCATACACCAGTTGATTTTATTACAGGTGCAAGCCATAAATTTCATGGACCAAAAGGAATTGGAATATTGTACATCAATGAAAATATTAAAATAGACCCTTTTATCCATGGTGGTGCCCAAGAAAGAAATATGAGGGCTGGTACCGAAAACGTATACGGCATTGTAGGCTTTGCGAAAGCACTTGAAATAGCCACCACCAGCTATGAAAAAGACAGTAAGTACATTCAATCTGTAAAAAAGTATATGTACGATTTACTGATAGAAAAAATACCTGGGACGAGCTTTAATGGCGATCCTTTTGGAAATTCCTTATACACTTTATTAAGTGTGAATTTTCCAAAATCAGAAAAAACTGAAATGATTTTATTTAATTTAGACATTCATCATATTTGCGCAAGCGGCGGAAGCGCTTGCTCAAGTGGCGCTCAACAAGGCTCGCATGTGATTCAAGCCCTTAACAAAGAAAGCCAATTGGCTACTATTCGCTTTTCTTTTTCAAAACACAATACCATGGCCGAGGTTGAAACCGTAGTGGAAACCTTAGCTAGCCTTTTATAAAAAAAGCAGGAGCACTTTTTTGAAGTACCCCTGCTTTTTTATCGTTTAAATCAATTTTACTTTTTCTTAATCGCGAAGTCTTGTTCCATCTTAGCTAGCGCCCCCATTAACTGATAACAGGTTAAAGCATCTTGAACAAAAGAAGCCTGCTTATTAGTTATATTACTTGGCTTGTTTTGATAGGCATTTTCAATACTTTGCTGAAATTGATCATCATTCATTGACTCTCCTAAAGACTTATAATACAACACTTCTTGTTTTAAATCTTTCATGATTGAAGCAGATACTTTCTTTGCAAGATTAAGCTCTCCAGAAGCATAGCAAGCTTGTAAAAACAAATAAGAGAAATAATTGTGCTGATTTCCTCTATTGGAAGTCATTCCATAAGGAAAGCTTTTTTCATTGGTCTCCGTATCCATTTTTCTCAATACCTGTCTTGCACTGTCTAATTTACCCTCTGAAATTAAAGCTTGTGCAATTTGTGCAACTGCTAAACGTATCGAATTCAAATGACGTCTATTTTCTTCGTCATAGTAGACCGTTGGATTTTTTGCATTGCCAAATGTAAACTTAGTCATCACATTTTTATATGAAGTAGCTGCATCAACACTTTGGCCTTCCACTGGTACTAACTGATAGGACATTCCGGTTTGACGAACATACCTATCTAATCCCATTTCTTTTAATTCCTGTGTTGAAGTAAAGCAAATAGGTCTTTTAAATTGAGAAGTTGCTATAATGGCATAAATAGCTAGCTCATTTTTTAATAAATATTGTCTATTAGGATTAAAATCAATCAGTAATTCATTAACAATTTTATCTGTAGGTTTTGCAATACCCGATGCCAAAGCAAATTCTTTATTTACTGGCACTTTAAATTTATGTGTTGGGAAAATGTTTACTGGGCCCTCTTGCGTAGAAGCTTGATATTTTCCTGATGGATCCGCCACTACATACCTTAAAACTGAATCTAGATCGTGATAGGTAGCTTCTCCATATTCAGGCAAAGCATTGTAATAGGCTACATTTAACTTATTCCCTAATACTTGGTCATCTGTAAATATTACATCAAACTTATCGCTCTTATTCACTTTGTACCTTAACTCTTTCATATACCAATCCGAACCTAACAAACTATTTACTACTACACGAACATCCGGTCGAATCCCTTCTACCTCCTGAGCATACCATAATGGATAGGTATCATTGTCTCCAAATGAAAATAAAATAGCATTGGGCGGGCAGCTTTCTAAATAGTTACGTGCTAAATCACGTGGTAAAGTTTTTTGACTTCTATCATGATCATTCCACTCTTGTTGTGCCATTAAAGCAGGTACCGCTAAAAATGAAATAACTGTTGCAGCAATGGCTGCCATTTTTTTAGAAATTATCTTTTCAATCCAAACAGCTAATTGCAATACCCCTAAACCAATCCATATAGTAAATACATAAAAGGATCCCACATAGGCGTAATCACGTTCACGTGGTTGCAAACTTTGTTGATTCAAATACATCACAATGGCAATGCCTGTAAAAAAGAATAATAAGCTGGTTACGATTAAATCTTTTTTATTGTTTTGGTATTGGAATATAAAACCAATTATGCCTAACAATAATGGGAACATAAACAAAGTATTGTGTGCTTTGTTTTGCTTATTAATTGAATCAGGCAATTTAGATTGATCCCCGAAAAATAAATTGTCTATAAAAGGAATTCCTGTACTAAAATTACCATCTCTTACATTTCCAAAGCCTTGTAAATCATTTTGTTTGCCCGCAAAATTCCATAAAAAATAACGCAGGTACATAAAGCCAAATTGATAATTGGTAAAATATTTAACATTGTCTCTTAATGTTGGAGGCGTTCCGTCTTCCACTCCAGCAAAGGCTTTGAAGCTATCCATTTGGCCTCTGTCGTTTTCCGAATCCCACATTCTAGGAAATAAATGTGCTGATGGTGCCGAAGTCCAATCTCTCTTATAATTTTTTCCAGCAATCTCGTAGGTTGATTTTGATTTTACATACTGATCTCCATTCTCTACATTTTCAACTTTATCAACATAATCCGGACCAAACACAATTGGCCAGTCTCCATATTGCTCTCTACCCAAATAGCCCATCAAGGTCACTGGATTGTCCACATTATACATGTCCACTGAAGGATCTGCATTAGAGCGAATCATGGTGGTTATATAACTTGTATAACCCAATAAGAAAAAAATGATTGACCAAATACCCAGCTTCAAAAAATAAAACCCTTTTTTATTGGCATAGCGAATTCCTATAGCAAGAACTACTGCTACTAATACAAAGAAGAAGATAAAACCACTAAAGAAAGGCAAGCCAAATGAGTTTACAAAATTGATATCAAAGGCACCTGCCCATTTGATGGTGTATTGAATTAAAAATACTTGAATAAAACCTGTGATGACGACCCCTATAAAAAAAGCAAGTAAGCCGCCTGTAAAACTTGGCTTGTATTGTCTAAAGTAATACACCATCACAATAGCTGGAATAGTTAAAATATTCAATAAATGCACCCCAATGGATACGCCCATTAGATAAAATATAAAAATAATCCACTTATCAGCACCTGGCTCATCTGCTTTGTGTTCCCATTTTAATATAGCCCAAAATACCAATGCGGTAAAGAAGGAGCTTAATGCATACACCTCCCCTTCCACTGCACTGTACCAAGCCGTATCGCTAAAGGTATAAGCCAAGGAGCCTACGATGCCGGCTCCCATAATTAGAATAATCTGATAATTTGTCAATGCAACCCCAGTTTGTTTCTCCACCAATCTTTTAGCAAAATGGGTGATGGTCCAAAATAAAAATAAAATGGTAAACCCACTGGCTAATGCACTCATGGTATTTACTGCCTTTGCAGCTGTTAATGGATTGTCACCAAAAAAAATGATAAACAACCTTCCCAATAAAACAAACATAGGTGCTCCTGGAGGGTGAGGAATTTGTAACTTATAGGCACTGCTAATAAATTCTCCACAATCCCAAAAACTACCCGCCGCCTCTGTTGTCATTACATAAGCGGTACAAGCGATTAGGGTCACTATCCAGCCCGTCCAATTATTGATTTTTTTGAAGTCCATTTTGACGATTTTATTAGTTGCAAACTTAAATGAATCTAGCCAAAATGGGAAATATATAGCAGCTTTAAGTATATTTTAAGATTTCCCGGTTCCCTTTAGGTTTTTTATCTTTGTCCCCCATGAGTCAACCACATTCTGTCGCTTTTCATACTTTAGGCTGTAAATTGAACTTTTCTGAAACTTCTACCCTTTCCAGACAATTGGAACAGGAAGGTTTTGAGAAAAAAGCTTTTACGGATATAGCCGACATTTATGTAATCAATACCTGCTCTGTTACGGAGAATGCCGACAAAGAATGTCGTCAATTGGTCCGTCGCATACAAAGATTGGCTCCAGAAAGTTTTGTGGTAATTACTGGCTGCTATGCTCAATTAAAGCCAGCTGAAATAGCTACTATCCCAGGTGTTGACTTGGTTTTAGGCGCAGCTGAAAAATTTAATTTAGTACATCATTTAGCTAGCTTAACCAAAGGGGACCCTACCAAAATTTGCAGTTGTGATATTGAGACAGTCACCGGCTTTAATACTTCCTTTTCTGTAAATGATCGTACACGGACTTTTTTAAAAGTTCAGGATGGTTGCGATTACAGTTGTTCTTTTTGCACCATCCCTATGGCAAGAGGCAAAAGCAGAAGTGACCGTATTGAAAATGTTGTAAATCAAGCGCAAGCCCTTTCCAAGAATGGGGTCAAAGAAATAGTTCTTACGGGTATTAATTTAGGCGACTTTGGCAAAGGAGAAGATGGCGGTAAAAAAAATGAAGAAAATTTTTTTGATTTAGTAAAAGCATTGGATCAACAAACAGACATACCTCGCTATCGCATTTCATCTATTGAACCCAATTTATTAACCAATGAAATTATTGAGTGGGTGGCCAATAGCAATAAGTTTATGCCTCATTTTCATATCCCCTTACAAAGTGGATCAGATGCGGTATTGAAATTAATGCAAAGAAGATATACCAGCGAATTATATCAGGATAGAGTGAATTTGATTAAAAAAATTATGCCACATGCTTCTATAGGCGTTGATGTAATTGTTGGCTCTCCAGGAGAAACTGAAGAATATTTTAAAGAAAGTCTCCATTTTATTCATGCATTAGACATTGCCTATTTGCACGTGTTTACCTACTCAGAAAGAGCTGCCACCAAAGCCTTAGATATTAAACCTGTTGTCCCAATGAGTGTAAGACAGGAAAGAAATAAAATAGCAAGAAATTTATCTTATCAGAAATTACAATACTTTACAGAACAACATATAGGCAGCACGCGCAAGGTTTTATTCGAATCGGTAAAACATACTAAAGACGAAATAGGCGATGGCATGCTAGAAGGGTTTACAGACAATTACATCAAAGTAATTACTCCATTCAAACCCGACTACAGCAACCAAATTATAGATTGGACCTTGGCTTAATTTAAAAATTTCCTACCCAACAGAGACTTCTCCTACTTTAAATTCTACAATCATCATCATATTGATGCTCTCTAAACGAACATACACCGTTTTTTTGCTAGATTTAATTACTTCCCCTTTTTGTCCCATAAACAAGCCTTGATTAATAGATACTTTTGTACTGGCTGGTATATTCGCCATATCTACCACCTGTATACTCGCATTGGACTGTCCTAAATATTTTCTAATGGCTTCAATTTCATTGTCTCTAATAACAGCTGGCTTTTTTATAAAGTATAAAAAATTAACCACCCCGATCGTCGATAAAATTTTAGTATAGTCTTCTTTATTTGCTTTTATAAAAACATAGGAGCGAAACAAAGGCTCCTCAATAATTTTTTTTCGATCCGACCATTGCCTTTCTCTTTTTTGAACAGGGCACCAACTTTCAAAACCATTTTTGGTTAATAAACCGTCTACTTTTTTCTCCCATTTAGACTTAGTGTATATTACATGCCAAGTTTTTCCCTTAGCTACTTCTTCTACTTTCATGAATGTAATTTGTTTACCCTTTTTTGGCTATTAAACTTGTATGCGTAAATAAACTTAATAATTTGCTTGACTCACTTATTTGAAAATCCTTAGCTACCATTTTTAACCAAGCTTGGTAACGTTCTTGTTTAATCTTATCTGGATTATTGTAAAATTTTTCATAATCAGCCTTAAGAGATGCCACTTGCATAGGTTCTTTTAATTTTAAAATACTTTCGTTTTGTTGAATAGCCGCTTGTAACTCTTTTTTATACTTTACGTATTTATTGTATTCTAAAGAAATGGGACGATCTACTTGGGTAGATACCCATTGTAAGTTTTTCTTAAAACGAATATTAATGGTATCATTTTGAATTTTTTTATTGGCTGTGGCAGCAATTCTTGCTATTTCTACATTGGTAGTATAAGGCGAAAATTTAGCTTTCTCCATCTCGTCCCATGGCAAAGCAGCTGCATTGTCCTTTTCACGATATTTTAAAAATTCATAGTCATCTGGAAATACCACATCAGATAAAACTCCCTTTTTTTGAGTGGAGCT
Organism: Bacteroidota bacterium; assembly: GCA_947461595.1. GTDB lineage: Bacteria > Bacteroidota > Bacteroidia > Chitinophagales > Chitinophagaceae > Sediminibacterium. The sequence goes on from CANHLZ010000024.1 coordinate 14,326, forward strand.
TCCTGTAACCCTATAAAATTTCTGAAAAGTTAATTTAACTGCCCCATATTCAGTTTGAATACCCATAGCGTCTAATGGTTTACCAAAAGATATATTTCTTTGAACGGTCCCTTTGCCATAGGTCGAAGAACTGCCAACAATTAGCCCTCTATTATAATCTTGAATGGCTCCAGCAAATATTTCACTTGCCGATGCGCTAAACTGGTTCACCATCACTACCAACGGCCCATCATACAAAATTCCAGGGACGTCATCAGCTAAGACTTGTGATCTTCCTACCTTATCCCTGATTTGCACGATTGGCCCCTTATCAATAAATAAGCCGGCCATTTGCACTACTTCATATAAAGAACCTCCTCCATTGTATCTTACGTCAATGACAATACCTTTTACTTTTTCTGCTTTTAATTTCTCCACTTCTATCGCAACATCTTTAGAACAACGATGGCCATCCTCTCTCTCAAAATCGGCGTAAAAATCGGGAAGAAAAATATAGCCATATTTATCATTACCTTTTTGAATGATGGCACTTCTAGCAAAACTTTCATCTAATACAATTTTTTCTCTTTTCAATGCCACTACTTTGGTAGTACCATCTGATTTTCTAATAGTTAATCTCACTTCCGATCCCAGATCTCCGCGTATTAGCTTTACAGCATCGGTAGTTTCATAGCCTGCTACATCCACAGGCTCTTCTGCCCCCTGAGCAATTTTTATTATTACATCATTCATTACCAATTGGCCCGATTTCCATGCCGCACCTCCTGGTTGAACGCTTGCAATCTTAATACCATTGTCATCCTGTGTCAATTGAGCGCCAATACCGTAAAAGGTACCACTCATTTGTTCTGTAAATGATCTTTTTTCGACAGGTGCAAAGTAATCAGTATGCGGATCCATTAAGCCAGTAATGGTATTTAAAAAGGATTCAAATCTTTTTTCTTTATCAAAAGTTTTTTCTAATTGACTAAACCTTTTAGAATAAGTCTTCTTTACCGATGTACGCGCATCCACTTCTAAAACAGCATCAGTCTTATAAACAAATGCCACTTTAGTCGTGTCTTTTATTGTAGCAGTGTCCTTAATAGCTTTTGCTGCTTGTTGCTTTTCTCTATCTTCTATTAAACTTACATACCTATCTAAAGCCTTATACTTTATTATTTGATGCCATCTTGTATATTTTTCTTTTGCATTAGAAGCATATTTAATGCTATCCACTTCTAATGTTAAAGAATCATCTAGTGTATAATCAAAAGGTTGTTGAATAATTTCTTCAAATATTTTCTTTGCCTCTAATACCCTTCTTTCATAGATAGCATCGGCAGCTGGTTCAAATAAAATAGGACTGCCATGAATTTCATCATCAATAGTGGTGGCAAATATTTTTAAAGAGTCAATATCAGATTGTAAAAAAAGATTCTTTTCAGGATCTAAAGTTTTCAAATAAGCATCAAAAACGTCCTTAGAAAAAAGGTCGTCAATTTTTCTCGGGCTATAATGCTCCGACTCTAACAATTGACCAATGGTGGACAAAAGTTTACGATGTCTATTTTCTTGACTTTCTTGATCAGCGGGTTTAGAAGTATTGAATGCGAATAATAAACCACCTAATACGATTATAGTGGCAAATACTTTCCACTTATTTTGTTTTAAATATGTCATAAATCTGTGCATGAAGTATTTCAAAAATAGTGTAAAATGGTTAGGATAGGGCCATAATCGAAATAAAGGCCATTTTTTATGACAAATTTATAAAAACTACCAAATCTTATTTCTTAGATTCCCTAATTAACGTATTTTTGCCGCCCTATATGGAGGGCGTAGCTCAGTAGGTTAGAGCGACAGTTTGTGGATCTGTAGGTCGTGGGTTCGAGACCCATCGTTCTCCCAAAAACCTATTCCTCCCGATCAATCGGGAAGGAGTAGGTTTTTTCAGTTAAATACAATGTATGATTGGAATTGTTATTTCTTTATTAACCGGATGTTTGACTTGGTTTATTTCATGGGGCTATATTAAGCTACTTTTTTTTCCAAAAAATCCAATTATAATTGGCAAGTACACCTTGGAAAGCGCCCTGCATCAAATGATCAAAAAATTACCTATTGATAATTTGATAGAAGAGCATAAATCAAATTCTTTTACTACAATTTTACCTTTTATTGACGCAAACTTAGACAGCTTTTTTAAAGAGCGATTAGTGCAAAAAATGCCCATTGTTTCTATGTTTATTGGCGAGAAAACGATTGCTCAATTAAAAGAAGTGTTTATAGAAGAGCTTCGTCAGCTTTTTCCTGATTTAATCAGTCAGCTATCTAAAAATATCCAATTAGACTTTTTGTCTACCCTTTCTATAAAATGGGCGCCAATTCTTGAAACAGTTTTAATGAAAGCCACTCAAAAACTAAGGTGGATTAGTTTTTTTATTGGGGCTATTTGGGGCTGGTTGATTTATCTTTTTTTGATACACCTATAATTGCCGTTTATACATTCTGCTAGCCATTCTTAGATAAGATGCGTGATATTTGCAAATCCAATAAACCATTAACCTCTAAACGCGTCCTATATTATATGAAATACATTTACTTAATCATTAGTTTTCTTTTAATTGAACAAGCCGGATTTTCTCAAATACCTGGTGGCGCAAGGGCGGGTGGCGGCAATATGAACATGGGCCATTTTTATGGTAAAATCATAGATGCCAACAAAAAAGGAATCGAGGGAGTTACCCTTCAAATAAAAGGATCCAAATTTGACCCTGTTAGCAAAAAAAGTACAGAGGCTATTTTAGGAACCATGCTGACTGCTTCTAATGGTGATTTTAGTTTTGAAAATTTACCTCTAATGGGTAATTTCAAATTAACCATTACGAATGTGGGTTATAAAAAATTAGAAAAGCAAGTAAGTTTTGGTATTAAAATGGGCGGAGGCCAAAGCATGCAAGAAATGATGGCATTAGTGGATAAGGATTTAGGCAACATCAAAATTGAAGAGTCGGCAACCGACTTGCAAAGTGTAACGGTTACTACCACTGCTAGGCCTCAATTTGAAATGGGCATCGATCGTAAAATATTCAATGTTGATAAAAATTTACTTAGTACAGGTCAAACTGCTGTAGAAGTAATGAAAAATATACCCAATTTAAATGTGGATATAGATGGGAATGTGACCCTTAGAAATGCGACGCCTACTCTATTAATCGACAACCGACCTACCACTTTAACCATGGACCAAATTCCTGCTGACATTATTGATAAGGTTGAAATTATCACTAATCCGTCTGCTAAGTATGATGCTTCTGGTGGCAACGCAGGCATATTAAATATTGTTTTAAAGAAAAATAAAAAGAACGGTTACAATGGTGGCATTAGATCCGGTATTGATATGCGTGGAAAATTCAATGGCGGAGGTGACATGAATGTCCGAAATAATAAAATCAACTTCTCGTTAAGTGCCAATATATTTGGGCGTAAATCAATATCTAATAGTACCAATAATAGAGAAATTATAGGAGGCTCCCTGCCAAGTTCTATAAATACTATTAATGATAACACAAGTAATGGATCATTTAATTTTTACCGCGCAGGCCTTGATTACTTGCCCGATAATAGAAATAGTTTTTCATTTTATGGAAGTCTCTCACAAGGAGGCTCCTTATCGAGTGGAAATCAAATCATTGATTCTTTAAAACAAAACATTAAGAAATCAATATTATTCGATAATAGTTCCAATTTTGCCTACTATAATAAGGGGGCACAAATAAGTTTTAAACATTTATTTGCAGAACAGGGTCATGAATTAACTGCCGACTTTAACTACAATAATGCTACTAATGATAGTTGGTCTATCATTAATTCAAGCTATTTAAACCAAGAAAGTAGAGGTGCTGGAAATAATAAAAACTACACCACTAATATCGATTACACTCGTGAGTTCAAAAATGCAATTAAATTCGAATCGGGACTTCGATACAATACAAGAGATGAATTTAATAGCAGAGATCAGTTTAGAAATAATCTATTATTAAAAAGCATAAGTACCAAATACAATTACGGCGAAAATATTTTAGCTGGTTACATTAATTTGAACGGGAAAAAGAATAAGCTTAGTTACCAAATTGGCTTAAGAGCAGAAAGCAGAGCCTACACGGTGGATGTACAAAACCAGGTAGGAGTAGATTCTTTACGTTTTAAAAAATCGTTCCCGATTTCTTTATTCCCAAGTGCTTTTGTTACGTATAAATTAAACGACAAGCAAGACATTCAATTGAATTATTCAAAACGTATTAATGCACCTAACTTTTTTCAATTACAACCTTTCCCCGATTATACCGACCCTTTGAACATTTCAGTGGGTAACCCAGACTTAGCTCCTCAATTCACTCATTCTTTTGAATTAGGCTATAATAATGCTTATCAAAAGGGATCTAACTTTTTAGCCAACGCTTATTATAAGTATAGCACGAACTTAATTACCAACTATATTTATAAAGCTATTAATCCGCTCACCAACGATTCTGCTTTTTA
>CANHLZ010000025.1 GCA_947461595.1 Bacteroidota bacterium
ACTTTAACTTGATCATAAGGGGTTTGCTCAAATGCATTAAATATTTGTGCCCCTTTAGGATAAATAGTCTTATGCAGTTCTTTTTCCGCTTTAATATGCGTAGCTATTTGATCAAAATATGGCTTTTGGAATAGCTCTTTTAAAGCCAATTTCCAAGAATGTTCTATTTCTACTTCCATAGGGTAATTCATCTATTTCAACACTAAAGATAATTCTACTAGAACAAATGGTCGCAGTTTACTTTTTTAGGTAAATTTTTAGTAACTTTCTATCTTATTTTAAACAATGAAATTAACCCAAGCAAAGACATTAAATTATAGTATTGTTCTTTTTTATCTGTTAATGACAATTCAACCAATTTTTGGTCAAAATAATACAATTGCGACATCGCCCAATTCAAAAAAAGTAATAATTAGTCAAATACAATTCTCTAAGGATAGTGCCTTTATCAATGCTTTTGGTATTAATAGTGAAATTTATAAATTAGCTGCGCCAATTGCTCTTTTTTCGAGTGAAACGAATATCAAAAAAGGGTTAAATCAAAGAATAATAAATGTCACTGAATCACATGATGGTTGGTTAATAAAAGTTCGCATAACTAATGATGGCTCAGATACTATTACCTTGAAAAATTTACTACCCTTTGACAAAAATAGCCATCAAGCTTATATTACAGGAAAAGGGGATCATCGACTTACAAGAACCCATATATTTTTACCAGGAAAGCAACCTATTAATGTGATCGTTCCGGATAATGCATGGGAGCTAGGGTACAATTCAATTTTATTGAATAATAACTTGTCCGTATATGGCTTTAGTAGAAGAAGTAGTGAATCTTTAATAAAAGGTAAAGAAAAAAGGTTTGAAACTATTTTATACCCCAATGGAAGTATTGAATTTACCATATGGATAGAGCCCTATCTAGGGGCTTGGCAAAATGGAGTGATCAAAGTGTTTAAGGAGAGAAAATTATATGATGTTGAAAAATTCAATGATAGTTTATATAAGCGACAAGACTTACAATGGGTTAGGCATACCTATTTAATGCATTTGATGATGTCTTGGGATAAATATTTTTATGATCGCAAAGCCAATCAATACACTTTAGATAAATTTATTGAAAGAGGTAATCAATTGTACGGAGGGGATGATATTATTACTATTTGGCCCACTTGGCCAACCCTAGGATTGGATCAAAGAAATCAATTTGATTTATACCAAGATTTACCAGGAGGATTAACTGCCCTACAAAATATAAGTGACCGTTTTTCAAAACAGAAAAAACATTTATTTGTTTCCTATAACCCTTGGGATGTGGATACAAGAGCACAAAATCATTATAATGGTTTATCCTGGTTAATTAATAATACACATGCAGACGGAGTGGTTTTAGACACACAAGGAAGTTCTAGTGACTCATTGCAATTGGCTGCCGATTCGGTGAGAAAAGGGGTAGTCATGTACAGCGAAGGCATGGCAGTTGCAAAAGATATGCAAGGAATTTTATCTGGTAGGGTACACAACGCTTTGTATTATCCTCCTATGTTAAATTTAAATAAGCTAATTCAACCTGGGTTTACAAGTTATAGGGTAGCCGAATTATATAAGGAACCTATCAATAGAGAATTTGCCACCAGTTTTTTTAATGGCTATGGAACGGAGATGAATATCATGGTTCCAGGTGAGCCAGAGTGGACCAATCAACAATATGCATTGTTAGGGAAAACCACTAAATTATTGCGTTTATTATCTGATAATTTTAATACTCCTAATGTTACCCCTATAATCCCAACTACTATAGATAGTATTTGGGTCAATCAATGGGCTACAGAACAAAAAACAGTATTTACTATTTTTTCTATTATCCCACAAGGGTATAAAAATAATTTATTTGAAGTAATTCCAAAATACAATTGGCACTTTGTGGATGTATTTCATCATAAATTATTAAAACCCTCCTATAAAAATGGTAAATATTTTATAGAAGCAGAAACAGACGCCTTTCATGAAAAATATTTAGGCAGTAATAATGAAGGGGCAGTAGATTGTATTATTCATTTACCTAAATTACTAGAAGCCTCTATTGAACAAAATACGCTTAAGATGAATTTATTAAAAAATAATTATACTCAAAAAAATAATATTCATATTGAAATATGGAAAACAGAAGTAGGTTTACATCAACCCACTTTATTGGTTGCTTTTGAAAATCAATCCATCAATCTGGAGACTATTTTACCCCGTTTTGAAGGCAAGTTAATTATACAAGTCATTCAAAAAGATAGTATAGAAGGTCGTTCCACTTTAATGGATGAAACTGTTGTCATGATTCCTGTAAGTGTTCCTCGATTAATTACCCAAGAAATAAAATCAAATAGTCAACTTCATCATTCAACAGAACCCATTTCTACTAATAAAATGTCTTCTATACCTGCTGGAAAATTTATTTTCAAACAAACACATGGAGATGACTTTATACCTTATCCTTCCAATTTAGACAGCAGTGAAATTCAAATGCCATCCTATTGGATGGATACTTATCCAGTAACCAATGCTGAATTTTACAGCTTTATCCAAAAAAGTAAATACCAACCAAGTGATTCTGTAAACTATTTAAAACATTGGGAAAAGGGTAAACCCAAACTAAATGAGGAGAAAAAGCCAGTCATTTATATTAGTTATGAAGACGCACTAGCCTATGCCAATTGGTATCATAAAGCATTACCAACAGAGTTAGAATGGCAATATGCCGCTCAAACCAATCAATTAAATGAGTGGCCATGGCAACAAATTATTCCAGTAACAAGAGCTTATGAAGAAGTAACCAATACCTTAAGCGTTATTAAAATTGAAGGAATTGACAGTAATCTATGTAATTTAGGAAATGGAATATTGGATACGGTGGGCAAATATCCATTGGGGGTTAATCCAAATGGGTTGTATGATTTAGTAGGATCGGTTTGGCAATTAACCAATACCACTTATGCGTCTGGAAGTTATGAATATCAAATTATGAAAGGAGGAAGTTATTTTAAACCTTCGGCAAGTTGGTGGTATGTTCAAGGAGGACCAAGGGAATTAACTTATGCGCAGTATTTGTTAAAAGTAAATCAAGGATTTGAAAGGAATGGAACTGTTGGATTTAGATGTATATCAAAAGTCCAAAATAAATAAAAAATAAATAATATAATTATATATAACTCATGAAAATTTCAAAAATCAATCACTTTAGTAAGAAAACAATTTATTCTTTTTTATTAATCCTATGCATCAGCTTTAATAGCGATGTTAGTGCACAATCTAATACTTTAAAAATTGAGCCAATTCTTTTCTCCAACGTCAATGTAACAGATGCCTTTTGGAAACCCAAAATGGATTTAGTAGCCACTAAAACTTTAGCAGCATGTATTTTTCAAACCGAAGAAAAAACAGCTAGAATTAGAAATTTTGAAAAAGTAGCTAGAAAAAAAGGGGAGAAACATGAGGGAGTATTTTATGATGACTCAGATGTTTTCAAAGCTATTGAAGCCATGGCTTATGCTGTTAAAACCAGTAAGGATAAAAATTTAGAAGCCAAGGCAGACGAATGGATTGATAAAATTGCGGCAGCCCAATTAGAAGATGGCTATTTAAATACTTATTATACTTTAAATGGTTTAGAAAAAAGGTGGACTGATATGAGTATGCATGAAGATTATCTTGGAGGTCATATGATAGAAGCTGCAGTGGCTTATTATGATGCTACTGGGAAAAGAAAATTTTTAGATGTGGTGATTAAATGGGCTAATTATTTTGATTCTTTATTTGGACCAGGCAAACGTGATTGGGTAACTGGTTGTCAAGAATTAGAATTAGCATTGGTAAAATTATATAGAGTAACAGAGGATAAAAAATATTTAAACTTGGCAGATTGGTTATTATCAGAACGTGGAAAAAAATTAGCGGTGGGGTATACTTGGACTGATTGGAAAGATACCGCCTATGCTCAAGATGTTGTTCCAGTTAAAGAACAAAAAGATATTACGGGACATGCAGTAAGGGCCATGTATTTATATACTGGTGCTGCCGATGTAGCAGCGCATACGGGTGATCAAGGTTATTTAACTGCGATGCGTAGAGTATGGGAGGATGTAGTATTTAGAAATATGTATATAACTGGAGGTATAGGCTCTGCAGGAAGCAATGAAGGTTTTACACAAGATTATGACTTACCTAATGAGCAAGCTTATTGTGAAACCTGTGCTTCGGTGGGAATGGTATTTTGGAATCAAAGAATGAATAGTTTAACAGGCAGCGCAGAATATATTGATGTTTTAGAACGAAGCTTGTATAATGGAGCATTGGATGGTTTATCCTTAAGTGGAGACAGGTTTTTTTATGGAAATCCTTTGGCATCTTCTGGAAAAAATGCAAGAAAAGAATGGTTTGGTACTGCATGTTGTCCCTCCAATATTGCCAGGCTTATTGCATCATTGGGCAATTATATTTATGGATATACTAATGGTAAAATTTATGTGAATTTATTTGTAGGAAGTAATACAACTTTCAAAGTGGCCAATGGGGATTTGCAATTTACAATGGCTACAAATTATCCTTGGGAAGGTTCTATGAAATGTACTTTGAACATGAAGAAGAAAATAAATCTTCCTATTGCATTTAGAATACCAGGTTGGGCAAATGGAATAGTTGCCCCTGGTAATTTATACCAATTTGAAAATACTTCTGTAATAACAAAACCTATTGTATTAGTCAATGGTAAAATAGTGGACTATCAAATTGAAAATGGGTATGCTATTATTGCACAAGAATGGAAAAATAATGATGTAGTAGAGTATCAATTACCCATGACAATTAATAAAATTAAAGCAAGAGATGAATTGGTGCAAGACAATGGACGTATGGCTATTCAAAGAGGGCCGATAGTGTATTGTGTTGAAGGTGCTGATAATAATGGGAAAGCATGGAATTTTATTGCGCCATTAACTACTGCATTTACAACAGAAAATTACGCTGTATTAGATGAAAAAGTGATCAGCTTAACAGCAAATGTTCCAACGATTCAAATGAATGAAGATGGATCGTCGGTGCAAACTACACTTCAACAAATTAGAGCCATTCCTTATTATACTTGGTGTAATAGAGGAAGCAATTCGATGCAAGTTTGGTTACCCACTAATTTTAAAAAGGAAATAAAATAATTAATTTACCTCCAACGCTTCTTTACTAGGTAATTTAGGAAATGGATGGTGTGGATCTGCTTGGTACCAAAATACGACCGAACTTATGTCTGATTTTTGTGCCAAGTATTTTCCATTGTCTCTCCATCCTAAATCTTGTATGGTCACTTTTAAGTTCTTGTCAAATCGAATTGGATCCATAATATGCCAACGATACATTCCAAAACGTTGTTGTGATTTATAAGTACCGTCTGGTCTAATCACTTGGTGAAGTCCTGTATAAGGGTTAGAAAATTCTATGTACTTATTCGCAATCTCAAAGTCATAAGACCCACAGAAATAATCCTCTGTACCTGTTCCATTGATGGTTGGAAATTGGGTATCCCCATCTAGAAAGAATTTAATTTCTCCTTCCCCCCACCATCCATTATTTTTTACGCCCCAAGCCATATAGACACCTACGTATTGTCCTTTTCCCTCAATTCCATCTACAATGGTATAATTAGAGCCGTTGGTAGGATTTTCATGTCTAAACTGAGCATGAAAATAAGCCGCATCTAAAGGTACTTCCGTTAAGGTATAATCTACTTGATAAAATAAAGTCATAGCATCTTTTTCATTGATGTTTTCCATGGTAATTTTGCATTTTTTCCTAAAAGGCATTGGCCAATAACAATTAAAGGCACTTCCTGGATTCACTGTAACCGCTAATGAATTAATAGGTGCATATATATTCCATCCCATTCCAAAAAAATCTCCAATAGGCGTTTCCACTGAGGGTTCTTTTTCATCATCCCAATAAATACGAATAATAGTATAACGCCAATTACCAGTAGGGGTCATCCAGATATGTTGAATGGCACCTGGCCCTTCCATTTCGGCAATAGTAATGGTTTCGCCAGCAGCAATTTTGATATAAGGGTTCACTTTCCATCCCTGACCTAAGTCTGCGGCATTACGAGCTGCATTGGCTTTGTTTTTAACGGCCGCGTCTTCTAATTTAGCCATTCCTCCTTTACCTTTTTCTCCAGTAAAATTCTCTGGACTAATTGATCTTGTTTTAGCAGGGGACAATCTAAAGAGATTCCCTAAATTCATATCAAGGCCATTAAAAGAAGTTTGTGCAAATAGGAATGAATTGGTAAAAGCAAGCATTATAGTCAATACAAAAATACGTTTCATAACAAATGGTTTAATAGACCTAAATTAGTTTAAATTGTTTAGAAATAGTAGCAAAAAACAGATAGGGGGGTATTTAAATTACTTATATTTAGTTATAAAATATAAGTATCAGCTAATTAAACAGTTAAGTATGAAAAACATAGTTTCCTTTATTTTGACAATCTTTGTAATCTGCATTTCCTATGATGGATTTGCGCAAGTAAGTAAAGCGCCAGCTTATCCTTTAATTACCCATAATCCGTATTTTAGTATTTGGTCTTTTTCAGATCAATTAAATGAGTCTACTACAAAGCATTGGACTGGTTCACCTAACTCTATACTTGGTTTAATAAAAGTAGATGGTAAAGTATATCGTTTTTTAGGCAAGGAAGATACTTTAAATAGTTTACCTATCCAATTGGCCAAACAAGAGTCCCTCTATATGACAGCCACTGAAACCAATTATATTTTTACTTGTGGTGGAGTTCAATTAAATCTAAGTTTTACCTCTCCTTTAATAATCAATGATTTATCCATCTTATCAAGACCTGTCACCTATATCAGTATGAAAACAAAATCTATAGATGGTATAAAACATCAAGCTAGTTTATTAATTGGGGTGTCCTCCTTATTGGCAGCAAATACTTCCCAACAAGAAATGTTAGCTAATGCGTATACGTCCAATCAATTAAATATTTTAAAAGTAGGCACGGTAGAGCAACCTTTATTACAAAAAACAGGAGATAATTTAAGAATAGATTGGGGGTATGCTTATATCGCAGCCAACAAAAATTCAACTGTACAAAGTATAGTCAATATTTTGGATGCAGCCAATGCATTGGGGAGTAAATCTAGTGCTACATTAAAAAATGCTACTGAAGTAAAAGGTCAAAATTTATTTTTAAACACTTTATTTAAAGAGGAAACTATAGACAATCAAGAAAAGAACCATTTATTATTAGTGGGCTATGATGAGTTATATGCAATACAGTACTTCAAAGAAAATTTGAAGCCTTGGTGGAAATTAGATCCTGCTATGACCATGGATAAGCTATTACAATTAGCCAATACACAATACAATGAAGTGATTCAAAAGTGTAAGCAAATTGATAAACTAATTTACAATGATGCACTTTCTGCTGGTGGGGAAAATTATGCAAAACTTTGTATTACTGCTTATCGACAAGCTATATCAGCTCATAATTTAGTAAAGAGTAAACAAAACGGAGAAATTCTTTTTTTATCTAAAGAAAATTTTAGCAATGGTAGTATTAATACCGTGGATGTAACTTATCCAAGTGCTCCCTTATTTTTAGCTTACAATCCAGAACTAATGAAAGGGATGTTGAATGGTATATTTTATTTTAGCGAAAAAAGTGGATTGTATGACCGTCCTTATGCAGCGCATGATTTAGGTACTTATCCAATTGCCAATGGGCAAACGTATCCAGAAGGAATGCCAGTAGAAGAATCTGGTAATATGACCATTTTAGCGGGGGCCATTGTAAAAGCAACAGGCAATGCTAATTATGCTAAAGCGCATTGGGCTACCCTTACACAATGGGTGCAATTTTTAGAAAAAGAAGGATTGGATCCAGTGAATCAATTGTGTACCGATGACTTTGCTGGTCATTTAGCCCGCAATGCTAATTTGGCAATCAAAGCAATTGTAGGTATAAGATGTTATGCAATGATGGCTGAACAATTAGGTAAAAAAGACATTGCTACTAAGTACACACTAATTGCCAAAGATATGGCCATAAAATGGCAGGACTTAGCCAATGCGGGCGATCATTATGCTTTAACTTATAATGATAAAAATACTTGGAGTCAGAAATACAATATGGTTTGGGACAAACTTTTTGGATTTAATTTATTTCCTCAAAAAGTATATGATAATGAAGTAGCTTATTATTTAACCAAACAAAATGAATTTGGTTTACCATTAGACAGTCGTAAAACCTATACCAAATCTGATTGGATTACCTGGACTGCCACCTTAGCCAATAATCAAGCCGATTTTGAAAAAATAATTAATCCTGTTTATAAATTTTCAACTACTACACCAACTAGAGTTCCATTGAGCGATTGGCATGAAACCACCAATGGCAAACAAATTGGTTTTCAAGCGAGGAGTGTAGTAGGTGGCTATTCTATTAAAGTACTACAGGATAAATGGAATAGTGCACATGCCATCATCGCTGTAAAAGGCAATGGATATTTTACTGGAAAAAAAAAGTCCAATTAAAAGAAGAGGAGGAGGAAATAATTCAAAAAACGATTGAAAGTAATCGGGAAAGTTTAAAAATATATTTTTATCCTCAACAAAAAGGGGAAATTCAAATTCATTTAAACATTAAACCCATTGCTACGGCTTCTTCCTTTATGATTAGTTTAGATGAGTCAAATCAATGGCATGAAATAAAAATTCCTCCGCATTCTCTAGATACCAACATCCCTGTTGGTAAATTTTTTATTCCAACTGCCGCTTATCATTATATCAAAGTTAGTGGAGTCGATAAAATAAGTAAAGCCTATCCAGAAATTGAGTCCATACAAATAGATGCTATTACTACCAACGAAATAAAGTATAATAAGAGTGTTTATTTATCTGCCCCTTCGACGCATTTAAGTTATGTAGTGCCTGGCGATAGTGTAGTGAAATGGTTCTATACCGAAGTATTGGTGCCTAAGGAAGTAGAAAATTCGATTCATGCGTATTATGAGACCAATGGATTTCATAGTGGATATGGGGGCATTCAAATAAATAATGAAAAAGAAAGAAGGTTTATTTTTTCTGTTTGGAGTTTATACAAAACCGATAATCCAAAAGAAATCCCTACAGATTATACAGTAAATTTAAAAGCCAAAGGAGATCAGGTTTCTACAGGTGAATTTGGTAACGAAGGATCAGGAGGGCATAGTCATTTAGTATTTCCATGGAAAGTGAATCAAACCTATCGTTTCTTAACAGGCATAACATCCATAGCTGGAGATAGTGCTACCTATATAGGTTATTATGCAGCTCCAGAAGATAATTATACCTGGCATATATTATCTAAATGGACTCAAAATAATACAGATACTAAAACTGGGTTTAAACATTTGTATTCTTTTGTAGAAAATTTTGGGAACAATGGGGATGATTATTTTAAAGCTTATTATGGCAATCAGTGGATCCTAACGCCTTCAGGAAATTGGATCGAACTAGGTCAAGCTAAATTTAGCACTACTGCAAATCCTCGAAAACATCAACGATATGATTATGGTGCAGGGGCAGAAGGAAACTTATTTTATATGTATTCTGGAGGTTTTAAACATTTAAAGAATGTAGATGCAGGAGATATTGTAACTAGACGGTTAAATGGGAAACATCCAATAATAGATTTTTCTAAATTTTAGGTAAAAAAATTATTTATAATTTTTAGACTTCGCTAAGACAATAGGTTCAAAAGGCCCATATTTATGCTGGGACTCAGAAAATAAATCAGCATAGGGGCCAAAAGGGTAGTCGATTGGTTTCGTAGCTAAAATTGGCCAATCATTTGATTTGTCTTTGGTTGGTCTAGGTTGAGAATTAATGAATGCAGCAACATCCCAAGCGGCTTGATTGGTTAATGTGGGGTTATGGTAATTAATACCATTGGGCATGTTATTTTTGATAAAACCTGCTAATTTAGAAACTTGAAACAATCCTGCAGCATCGTTATAACTATACTTACCCCATAAAGGTGGGTAAGTGTACATTTTCCCGGTACTATCTACAACGCCCTCCCCATTGATGCCATGACATTTTTGACAATTTTGCACATAAACAATTTTACCTTCGGAAGGATTCGCAGGGGAAGATAGATAAGGCAATATTTCAATGCCAGATCCTTTTACTTTATTGCCTTTTGGTGTTTCTGCACCCAACCACTCTATATAGGCATAAATGGCTTTCATTTCTTTTGAACTAGTATCCAAAGCTTTTCCATTTAAACTACGTTCCAAACAATCATTCACTCTTTTATAAATCGTTTCCATACTACCCGATCTTTCTCTAAATTTTGGATAGGTAGAAAAAACTGACCCATAATTTAATCCCCAAGGTTTAGTACCCGCTTCTAAATGACAGTTTTGACAATTCATTCCATTCGTTGAATGTTGAACGGAACCTTTTGGACCAAGATAGAGTGCTGTATGTGCGATTAACTCATAACCATATTGAATTAAGTCACCATTTTTATCCGTGTGTATTGGAATTTGATAATGGGATGGGCCCACCCATGCAGATTTAATTTCAGCAGATCTAATAGAAACAATATTTTCAGTACTCTTCTCTTTAATGAATAATCGATACATGAAAATGATAACAAATAGCATTAAAAAAAACAATACACTTTTCTTAACCATCTTATTTGATAAATGAGAATTTATTTAATTAACCCCAGCTTTTAAATAGCTCCAGCCAGCTTCTTGTTTAATAACCACTTCCGCAACACCTGAAGGAACGGTAAATGCTTCTAGTACCAAATCGGCTTTAGCAATATGGTGTTTTCTCATCGAATTTTCACAAGCCATAAAGTTGACTCCTGTTTTGGCAAGTTCAGTAATATCCTTAGCCATAGGAGTTTTGCTTGCTACTAACAAGTCTAAGGCTAATCCATGCACGACCACTTCAACATATAAATTTTCGGGCCAGATTTTTTGTAAATTTTTTATATTCCCCATGGTGGCATTCCAAGCAAGGGTGTCCGCTGTATTTAGCTGAATAACAATTTTATGATCTGAAGATGCAGGGGTATGAATTGTTTGAGAGTTAGTTATTGTGGAAAATAATAAGATACTTACAGATAATAATATTGATTTGTAGTTTTTCATAAAATAATTATTTAATTAAATATTGTTTTAAGGCTGAAGGGCTATTTGTTGGTTATAAAAATTTAAAAAACTAATAAAATCTTTTTCGTTTTTTAATTTACTTTTCTTCTTTTGGTAATCTTCTATAATAGTTTTGTTAGGCAATAGTGTATATAAATCTGATTGGTCTAATTTTCTTAATTTTTCAATACTGTTGAGTGTATATTTTAAAAAGTAAAATGTATTTTCAGAAAAGGCATTTACTTTAATGGTGCCAAATAATGAATCTTTTCTAATAACTGTATTTACATTTTGTTTTAATAATTGAACTTTGCCCTCATTTAAAATCTGAACGAATTGATGAGGCCTTAAAATATTTTTGGAATCAGTAAAACCTTTTTCTAAAATTATTTCTTTGAATCCTTCTATGCTGTCATAAAGTAGGGTCACTTTTTTTATAACTTCTTTATTGGCTACCAGTTCGGTTTCTTTTTCATCTAAAAAATGAATTTGATCTGAGTAGGAATTGTATTTAACTTTTAAAGTGGCAATAGGATGCATGCCAATATCAAAAAGTATTGCTTTTCGCCAATCCCCAAATAAAAAGGGGGTGCCAGAAATATCGGAATACCTCATGCCTTTAGTTAATCCATCTACATCATAAGCACCAAATGGGTCAATATTGTATGCAATATTAGCAGTTTTGAAATTGGACATTTCCGAAATACTTGCATTTGCAGTGCCACTTTGACTATGCAAACTGGTAAAAATCAGCAAATATATTGTCAAAGAAATCACTTTTTTCATATCTTGTTATTGTTTATAAATATATCGATTTTTTTTCATAAAATCAATACCCAACTGATAGTAATTTTTCCATCAAATTATAAAAAAAAAGTGATGAAACTTAAATTTGCGCTCCTATCTTCTTTATTAATGCTGTTATTTTTATTTTGCACAAACAGTGATTTATTAGCACAGTCATCTAGTAAGGATTATACCTCCTTAATTAAAATATTTAAGCAATGGCGCAGTTTTGAACAACCTCCATTTTCCCATGGGGCACCTGATTATACATTGGCTAGTTTTAAACATCGTCAACCCATTTTCTTACAACTTAAAAAGAACTTATTATCAATTGATACTGCCGGTTGGTCAATTAAACAAAAAGTAGATTGGCGTATAGTTTGGGCAGAAATGAATGGGTATGACTTTAATGTACGTATCCTAAAACCTTGGCAAAGAGATCCAGCTTTTTATAAATCTATATTTACTGAAAGGTCGGATGTACCAGCTCATGAAGGACCTACCCATCATATGATTACGGATGTATGGAAATACAAATTTCCTTTAATAAGTAGTGAGAGACAATCATTCATCAATAGTTTAAAAGGAATCCCTGCTCTAAACAATCAAGCCAAAATTAATTTAACTGGGAATGCGAAAGAATTATGGATAGCAGGCATAAGAGATATCCGTACACAAAGCGATGACTTAGCTGAAATTTTAACTAAACCTGGATGCGCATCTGATGTCGAATTAAATCAATTAATTAAAGTTTGTATAGCTTCCACCAACGATCTAGTACAATGGCTAGAAAAAGAAAGCAATAAAAAAACAGGTGTTTCTGGCATTGGGAAAGAAAATTATAATTGGTATCAAAAAAATGTTCACTTAGTTCCATTAAGCTGGGAGGATCAAGTATTGTTATTAAAACGTGAATTAACCCGTTCATGGGCAGCTTTAAAAATGGAAGAGCATAGAAATCGTAAACTACCTTTATTAGCGTTAGCCAATACATCCGAAGCAAACGATGAATTAGCTGAAAAATCTTTTCAAAGCTTAATTCAATTTTTAGATAAGCAGGATATACTTACTGTTAAACCCTACTTTGATTCGGCCATTCGCGTACATAAGGTAGAATTTTTACCAGCAGAAAAACGTAACTTTTTTCAAATTGCTGCAGCTTATGACGCAAGACCGCTTTATTCTCATTTCTACCATTGGTTTGAATTAGCGAAAATGGATATAGAGCCACTTCAAAATGAAATCAGACGTGACCCTTTATTATACAATTTATTTGATACGAGAAATGAAGGATTAGCTACCACTGTTGAGGAAACTTTTATGCAGGCTGGTTTATATGACGATAACCCAAGGGCTAAAGAAATAGTTTATATTATGTTGGCTCAAAGAGCAGCCAGAGGTCTCGGTTCTTTATATGCACATGCCAATATGCTAACCATGGAAGAAGCAGGTAAAATACATTCTAATTATACGCCAAGAGGTTGGATGAAAACAGAAAAAAAATTACTTCTTTTCGAACAACATTTATTTATGAGGCAGCCAGGTTATGGATCTAGTTATATTGTAGGTAAATATTTATTAGAAAATGCTATGGCAGAAGTAGCAAGAAAAAATGAATTACAAAACAAATCTTTTTCAATTAAAGATTTTTTAGATCAAATAAATGAAATAGGTTGTATTCCTTCCTCTTTAAGTGCATGGGAAATTTCAGGTACTGACATTTGGAACGAAAAGTAGTACGAACATTTTCTTCTTTGTCAAAAAAGGTAAATTTTTGTTCATACATTAGGTCATTAAGGAAATTTACCCAACACTTTCTACATGTATATCCAAAATTATTGCAATTTAAATCAGTTTTAGATTTACTCATCCAGGTAAAGAGGAATCTATAGTCATTTTCCTTGCTTATTTATTAAAATTGCTACCAATTTTTATTTTAGAAATAGGGTACTTAAATTTATTCAAAAAGATCATTGTAAAACAGATAAAAATTTTATAAATAAAGTATTATTTAACAATTTTTCTTTGAATTTTAACCCCATTACTTCCTTGCAAACCAGAGTTTGCCAAGTAGACGCTTAAAATAAAAATAACTTATTGATTTACAATTAGTTATTAATTTATTTATGATGATCGGATTGTTGAGAGAAAATTTTACAATACCAAACTGTCCTATATAATGTTAGAGAAATATACCTTGTAGTTGTTTGTGTGGTTGATTAAAAAATAGATGAATAGGAAATCGTTGATTGTAGCATAGGTAATATTAATTATTTTCTAGTATCATTTGTAAGGAATGATCTTCTTTTAATTCATTAGTCGCTGTGCCTTTTAACAATATATTTTTCCCTAATACTTCGCCCTTATAATGATTGTTTAATACTTCAATATTTTTACAATTTTCCAAGCTAATCATATATTTTCTAGGATGAAAAGGGCTATATTTTTTAGACCGTTCGATTTTGTTATTATTAAAAAAGAGTCCGTTAGTTGATTTAGCATATAACACTGGATAATCAAAAGGATGAAATGTATTTTGTTCTATTCGAATATTTCTATGAAAGAGCTGATTCATTTGAGGTTTAGGTATTTCTGGATCTATACTTATAATGCCTTCGCAGAATTGGTAAATGGAGCTAAGGCAATCTTCTTTAAAAATGTTTTTACGAATGGTTACATTTTTTACTGCCCCCGATTCATACCATCCATTGGCATCTCCCGGAATTAAAATGGCGCTTCCACTAGATTCAAAAACATTATTTTGTATCAATACTTCCCCTGGGGTAGAAATCAAAATACCTCTTGCTCTATTAGAGCCAAAATAGCTGTTTTTTATTACTACATCTGGTGTCCATGTTAAATTCTCTAATGCATTACCCACTTTCAATTGATCTGGGATATTTTCTTCAAACAACAATTCAAATTCGGTAGGCGATAGTTTTTTAAAAGAAAGTATTTTGCCAAAACCAATGGTACTCATTGATTGATTTTCAATAAATCCAATTTGGTCATTGGGTTCAGCCCATCTAAATCCAATACTTTGCGGATGTACAAATTTACATTTTAGTTGAAGGTTGTTTATTTTTTCAGTGATAAGAACACTGGTACCGTGTATATTGATAGGATCATCCATCAATCCAGAAAAACTACAACTATCAATTATAATTTGCCCTTTACAATTAGAAATATGTAACCCATCATCATGTCCTGAAAAATATCGATTCTTTTTTTGATTGGGATTGCTATTTACTTTCTTAAAGGATATATTTTCTGCATACTGTGCTAAGATACCTAAACCTGCTGTTTGAAATATATTCATATTTTCTATAGCTATACCCTTACTATATTGAATTAGGATGCCAGCATGATCTCTTTCACTATGACGAAGTACCAAATAATTTCCAGTTTTTGGTTTTCTTGTAAATGGATAAGTTAATCGAACCAATCCTTTTTCAATTTCGGTAGCTATATATTTTCCCCAATTATTCCCTAAGCATCTATCTTCCGATTCTACTGCAATTAGTTTTGAATCTCTATCAAATTCCATCGCCATGGACATTTTACTTTTCCAGCCTTCTCCAGTAAATACCAATTTATCTTTTTCAATGAGATAAGGTGATTCATTTGCTATCTTTAATTCAATATAGTCTTGTGTAACTTTCATCACTTGTGCCTGTGCCGTCATGGGAATATCCCAATCAATATTTATGTTCTTTATAGTTATATGATGGCTATTATTAATTGTGAAAGGCTGCATACGGCCATGAAAGATAAAATCTGAACCATTTCCCTCAATGGTGAGATTGTTTAAATCCTCTATCAAAATCGGACAAATACGAAAAGGAATAACATCTGAATTAGATTCATAAAATTCTTTTTCAGCACTTTTTTCAGGGAAAAAATCATATCTACCTTTTGGAAAGCTAATGATTGTCTTACCATTCATTTTTTTAGCTAGTTCAATGGCTTTATTAATGTAAGAAACCGCATTTTTATGACTATTTGGAATATACCCTAGCTTAGTAATAGATATAGTTTGTTGGGCATTAGTAAGAAAGGATAGTAGCAAGCCCAAGAAAAGGACAATATGTTTTTTCATGAATGGTTTTTATAAGAATACTAAAATACACAGAATTTAGCTTTATAGGGTCTATTTAAAATAAAAATAACTCATTGAATTATAATGAGTTATTAAATTATGGTGATTCGGATTGGATTCGAACCAATGGCCCTCATCTTAGAAGGATGACGCTCTATCCAGCTGAGCTACCGAACCAATGCCCTTAATTCTTGAGCTGCAAATTTAATGAAAAATAACCCTGATTTCAAAGAAAATAGGCCTATAAATCAATCCATTGCCATTAAATCTCTTATTACTACGCTTGCTACCGTGCAACCAAAAATGGCTGGCATATAGCTTAAAGTTCCAATAATAGACTTCTTGGGGTATACCTTATCAGATACTATTATTTTAGTTTGATCTGGTTTTTCTGGGCTAAAAACCACTTTCAATCCTTTTTTAATACCCAATGCTTGTAAACGCTTTCTTACATACCTAGCTAGATTACATTCATAGGACTTGGATAAGTCTGTTACCCTTATTTGTGAAGGGTCTACTTTGCCACCGGCACCCATGGAGCTCACAATGGATAATTTTCTATCCATACAGCCTTTTATTAAATCAACTTTTGCCGACAAGGTATCAATACAATCCACTACATAATCCCAAGGTTCTTTTTCAATTAATTCCAGCATAGAAGCATCCTCTACAAATACTTCAAGCATGGTTAATTCAAGTAGGGGATTGATATCCTTTAATCTAGCAGCTAATACTTGAGCTTTTGATTGGGATACAGTGGAATGTAATGCGGGTATTTGTCTATTAATATTACTGGCATCAATGGTATCATTGTCAACAATGGTCATTTTCCCAATACCAGCTCGTACAATCATCTCGGCACAAATTCCACCTACGCCACCCAAACCAACTACCAGAACGTTTTTCTCTATTAATTTTTCTACCAAATTGTCACCCAACATTAATTGCGTTCTACTCATCCAATAAGGTATCATGTCGTATCTTTAAGTGAATAAAATTTTCGCTATGCGTTTTTCGCAACTTTATATTGTATTATTTTTATTAATAACACCTTTTGCTAAAGCCCAAATTTCGGATAATAATTCCATAATTGTACTTACTCAAAAAAATGGTGTTAGTATAAGAGGGTTAAGCCTCCCCAATGAAAAAACAATATGGGCTAGTGGAAGTAAAGGGAGTATTGTCTATTCCAAAGACGGAGGGATACACTTTAACTGGAAACAAATTGCAGGGTATGAGAACCGTGATTTTAGATCCATTCATGCATGGAATGATAAAGAAGCGGTTGTTGCTGCCATTGAAGCCCCAGCTATTGTATTAAAAACAATTGATGGGGGAGAAAACTGGTATAAAGTATATGAAAACAAAGATTCTCTAATGTTTTTAGATGCCATTCATTTTAAAGATGACCAAAATGGAAGTATCGTTGGTGATCCTATTAATAACCATTTGTTTTTATTAAATACATTTGATAAAGGAGAACATTGGCAGCAGGTTAAATCCGATTATTTTAAATCTGACTTAAATGAAGGAGAAGCTTGTTTTGCATCCAGTAGTTCTAATATGGGGCATAGTTTTAATTATGATTTTATAGTTACAGGAGGAAACACTAGCCGGCTTTGGATTAATGGTGAGGCAAGAGACCTCCCAATCATTCAAGGAGGAAAAACAACCGGCGCGAATAGTATTGGTATTTCACCAAATGGGTCCAACATGCTCATTGTGGGAGGTGATTTTGCGCAAAAAGAACGAACAGAAAATAATATCGTTTGTTTACAATTATATGTCCAAATTAAAGCAAGTATGAAAAATATCAAAGCCTCTAATAGTAATTGGAAAATAAAAAAGCAGATAGGAAATCCTCATGGTTTTAAATCATCTGTTTGTTTTATTACCAATAAGCTTGTAGTAGCCACTGGTACTTCTGGTGTAGACATTTCCAATAATGCCGGGAAAAAATGGGATTTAATTTCAACTGAAAGCTTCCATGTGGTTCAAAAGCAACCTGGTAAGATGGTGGCCTTTTTTGCTGGTGCCAATGGACGCATTGGGTATATAAATTTTTACTAATCTATATTTTGATTTATAATCGTAATTAATGAGCGATTTTTAATTATTTATTTGAAATAACACTAAAAATCATTATTAAATTTCAATACTTAATGTAACTTAGTATAGATATGAAAAAATACCAAGCAATAATATCTTTCGAAATGGATGAAGAATTCATGTCATTTGTTCCTCCACATCGTACTTATATCAATTATTTACTTAATAAAGGTATTATTGACAGTTATGCAGTAAGCATGGAGACTCAAAATTCTTGGATTACCATTAACGCCAATAATAAAAAAGAAGTAAAGGAATACCTCGAGAAGTCACCTTTAATTAAGTATTGGAACTATGAAATAGTTGAGCTTTTTGTATATGATAGTCAATCTAC
>CANHLZ010000026.1 GCA_947461595.1 Bacteroidota bacterium
TATTGTTGAGAAAATGAAAGCGGCCAATTTGCATATTTTAGAAGGAACCTTGTATCCTTTGTTGACGCGTTTAAAAAACGCAGGACTTTTAAATTATCGTTGGGTAGAAAGTATCAGTGGCCCCCCAAGAAAATATTTTGTCATGACCGATGATGGAAAAGCGGCCTTTCAAATTTTATTAAAAACTTGGAATGAAATGACGGACGCTGTAAATCAGTTAACTCAAAATTCCAACCCCATTAATTCATCAGAAACTAGAACAGTTTCTTAAATAATAATACAATGAACAAAGTAATCAATATCAATTTTCAAGGTCGCATTCTTCCCATAGAGGAAATGGCTTATGAAATGTTGAAACAATATATAGAGTCGCTTCGTACTTATTTTGCGAACGAGGAAGGTCGTGATGAAATTATCAATGATATAGAATGTCGCATTGCAGAACTGTGTGAAGACCGATTAAA
Organism: Bacteroidota bacterium; assembly: GCA_947461595.1. Classification (GTDB taxonomy): domain Bacteria; phylum Bacteroidota; class Bacteroidia; order Chitinophagales; family Chitinophagaceae; genus Sediminibacterium. The sequence goes on from CANHLZ010000026.1 coordinate 465, forward strand.
AAAAGGAACCGTTTGCATTGCAGCGCAGGACATGAATTTAATTATTACCAGTATTGGTCGCCCTGCCGACTTTGAAGCACAGGATGGCTTTGAAGCAAGCACAAATCAATCTCAACAAAATACAAATCAAAATAATCATCAAAACACGAGTGGCAATGCTTACTCTAATTTTGAAACTACAGGCAATAGATCCAAAAGATTATATCGCGACGAACAAAACAAAGTATTGGGGGGTGTTTGTAGTGGTATCGCTAACTACTTTGGAATAGAGCCATTGGTAGTGCGGATTCTTTGGTTCTTTTTAATCGGTGTCAATATACTGGGCTATTTAATATTATGGATTGCAGTACCAAGCACTTCTGTTAAAGAAGTAGGCGGTGTTCGTAAAAGATTATTTAGAGATATTGACCATAAAATTATTGGAGGAGTCGCTGCTGGATTGTCTAAGTACTTTGGGATACAAGTATGGATAGTGAGAATTTTATTCTTAATTCCTTTCATTCGTTTTGTGGTGAATTTTAGACACCTGCATTTATGGCAATTTTGGGATGCTCCCGATTTTCCTAATTTATTAGATATTACTTTTAGTCCAGGCGCTGTTTTTGTATATATTGTTTTATGGTTGGTTTTACCTGAAGCTAAAACCAGTGCGGATAAATTAGAGATGGTGGGTGAAAAGGTAGATTTAAATAGTATTAAAAACACCATTCAAAATGATATGGAAGGTTTTAGTAAAAGAGCACAATCCTGGGGTAGTGATTTATATAACAGAAATAAAAGTAAGAATGAAACTAATGAGTCTAATAAAGAGGGAACTGAATCAACGACCATTAATGAAGACGCTTATAGATCTTCCGAAAAGAGAAAAGGATTAATATATTATATAGGTAGAATTATAACATTATGCATTAAGGGGTTCATTTATTTTATCTTAGCGATAGTAGGTATCTCCTTATTAGCTGCTTTATTTGGAATAGGAGTAGCAGCTACTGCTCTATTACCCTTAAAAAGATTCATATTGGAAGAGGGTGCACAAACCTGGTCTGTGATTGGAGCCATTTTGCTTTTTATTTGGGTGCCCATCATTGGCATTGTAACAGCGGTGATCAGAAAAATTGCCGGGTTTAAAAAAGCAAATATTTGGGTAAGATCCAGCTTTTGGGCATTATGGATAGTGGGCTGGGTAATGCTTTTCTATTTTGGAAGCAGTTTAGGCAATAGTTTTTCAAGACATAATGTTCCTACAGAGCAAAGCATTGCATTGAAAAATCCTGCCATTGATTTTTTAGAAATTACGGCAGCACCAAAAATGAAATATTATGAAAATCATTGGTTCGAAATCACTCCTTTTGAAGGGTACTATGATTCCGACACTGTCTTTGTAAGAAATTTACGCATTAGGATTGTACAGTCTACAACAGATAGTTTTCAAGTGAAAGTAGTTAAACTTAGTAATGGAAAAAGCATTCAAAATGCCAATGAGCTTGCCAGTAAAATTAATTTCGATATCACTCAACAAGATAGTTTATTGTATTTAGACAAAGGTATTGGTATCAATAAAATAGATAAATTTAGAAATCAGCATGTGATAATGACTATTGCAGTACCTGTTGGAAAGCGTATTAGGATTAGCAATAAAGGGTGGTCTCAAACCAATCTAAATATCAATGGTAGAGGTATGAGGATGGGGACCATCGATCGTATTTCCTCTGATGATAATTGGTATGATGAATGGAATGAACCTTGGGACAATGAATCTTATCAATTTGAAAGAGGGGTGGAATATAAAATGACCAGCACGGGTTTGGAAAAAATTAAAAGGGCATCAGATATCTATACTACTGAACCAGATGATCTTATTGATTCAGATCATCCCACTGAACTGCAGAAAGAATTAAAGGAGCTGAAAGAGGAAAGACTTCAATTACAAAAAGAGGCCGAAAAGGCGTCTAAGAAAACGGGTAATATCAATTTGGATGAACCCAATGCCATTAACAAAGTAAATAAAGCGGCTTCAAAATTTGCAGACTTGCATTGGGTGCTAGAGCGCTTCACTTATTAAGGTTTGATTAAGTTTATAGATTTTATAATGACACCCCTTCTAGTATAGAGGGGGTGTTTTATTTGGTAGTCTTTTTGATTATCTTCGTGCAAATCATTTATTCCATGAGCGAAATATTAAACACCCCTTTTACCCATAAGCATATTGCATTGGGCGCAAAAATGGCACCCTTTGCTGGTTACAATATGCCTATCAGTTATACAGGGATCAACGATGAACATGCAGCGGTAAGAAATAAAGTGGGTGTATTTGATGTAAGTCATATGGGAGAGTTTATTTTAAAAGGCCCAAATGCACTGGATTTAATTCAAAGCGTTACTTCTAATGATGCTTCTTTACTAGAAGACGGCAAAGCGCAATACAGTTGTTTGCCGAATACGGATGGTGGGATTGTGGATGATTTATTGGTGTATTGTGTAGAGAAAAATAAAGTGTACATGTTGGTGGTGAATGCTTCAAATATTGAAAAAGATTGGAATTGGATTTCAAAACACAATACGCAAGGGGTAGAGATGCACAATATAAGTGCAAAAACGGCACTGTTAGCAGTGCAAGGTCCTAAAGCGACACAAGTGATACAGACATTAACTAAAATGGATGTAACCAATATGCCTTATTATAGTTTTGCCAAAGGCGAAATGTTAGGAATTGATAACGTATTGATTAGTGCAACGGGTTATACAGGGGCCGGTGGGTTAGAGATTTATTTTGAAGACATCAATGACAATGCGAATAAAATTTGGGAAGCTATTTTCGAAGCGGGAGCGGCTTATGGTATTCAACCCATTGGTTTAGGTGCCAGAGATACTTTGCGTTTAGAAATGGGATTTTGTTTATATGGAAATGATATTGATGATGCCACCAGTCCTATAGAAGCAGGCCTAGGTTGGATTACAAAATTTACAAAATCGTTTACTAATTCAAGTTCTTTGGCCAATCAAAAAGCAAATGGAGTATCTAAAAAATTAGTGGGTTTTGAAATGATTGATCGCGGTATACCTAGACATTATTATGAAATTAAAGATGCGGCTGGCCAACTTATTGGATCCGTTACTTCTGGTACCCAAGCACCAAGTTTGGGTAAAGCCATTGGAATGGGCTATGTAGCAGCTGAACATGCCAAGCCTGGGTCGGCTATTTATATTGATATCCGCAATGTCTTGGTGAAAGCGCAGGTGGTGAAGTTTCCTTTTAAATAAGTTTAAGTACGCTTTATTTGTACCTATTTTTTGTGAGATAAATACTGCATTTTGACATGCATAAGAATTGCAATTTTGTTGCTTAACAAATCAAATTCTTTATGAAAGCAATTAAAAACAAAGTGCAATTGATCGGACATTTAGGGGCCGATCCGGAAATCAAAATTTTTAAAGAAGACAATCAATTGGCTAATATGCGTTTAGCAGTCAATGATCGTTATAAAAATGCCAAGGGAGAATGGGTCGAGGAAACCCAATGGTTTAATTTGGTGGCTTGGTCTAAGTTGGCAAAGTATGCCGAAAAATATTTAGTCAAAGGAATTGAGGTAGCAGTGGAAGGCAGGTTACTTATGAAATCCTATACCGACAAAAATGCAGTCAAAAGGGTAAGTACAGACATTATTGTTTCAGAAATTTTAATTTTAAGCAAGAAAAACTCTGTCACAAAAGAATTAGTTTAAAATAAGTGTTTTGTATCTTTGTGCCTTATGAATGCAGTAAAGAAATCGAAACCTAGTTTACATACCGTACTTACGCCACAGCTTTTAGATCTTTATGAAATTAAAGATAGCATTGTTGTTATCATAGATGTTTTCAGAGCTACTTCCACTATTGCGACTGCTTTATACAATGGAGCTAGTAAAGTCATTCCTGTGGATTCGCCTGAGCTATGTATAGAAGTGGGCAAACAAACTAGTGGAGTGACTGCGGGCGAAAGAGATGGTAAAATTATACCTGGTTTATCTTATGGTAATTCGCCATCAGAATATCCTAGGTCTTTCATTGAAAATAAAACTTTAGTGATTACCACTACCAATGGAACTAAGTTGTTGCATATGGCCTTGAAGCAAGGTGCAAAAAATATCATTACTGGTTCTTTCCCTAATTTAAGTAAAGTAGTGGAGTTTCTAAAAAGTCAAAATTCGCCTGTTATTTTAGGTTGTTCTGGTTGGAAAAATAAATTTAACATTGAAGATGTTTTATTTGCAGGGGCAGTCATTGAAGAAGTAAAAGAGTATTTTGATATTCATTGTGATAGCAGTTTTATGGCTAATCAGCTATATATGCAACAAAAAGATCAACTAACAACTTACATTAAAACAGTCACACATTGGCATCGTTTGGCTGCTTTTGGACTAGAAGAGGATATGTTGTATTGTATTTCAATAGATTCGGCACCATCTTTACCTCTTTTTAAAGAGGGAGCGCTCGTCAATCAGGTCTAGTTTTTATTATTTTCCACATTCATTCCAACAGGACTACTTAATTAGCGCACAAAGCCTTACATTTGCAAATTGCCCTTTTTTAAGGGCTTTTTGTACCATTATGGCATTACCCTATTTAGTAAAACACATTTATAGTTACGGCACCGAAGAGGTGATACGTCGCGGTAAAAAAATATTTGCCCTTAAAAATATTGAACTCGCAAAATTTGATCCTTTAATTGGAACCATATTTTGCAGGGTAAAGGATGATGGGTATAGCACCTATTATAAAGTAACCATTGAGAATTTTAAAAGTGCCGCCACTTTATCTTTAAGATGTGGTTGTCCTTATAATTTATCTGAAGTGTGCAGGCATAAAGCAGCCGCCTTATTTTATGTGCAGGATTTATTGGATAAAAATTTATTAGATTACAAGCCCGCTTCTTATAAAACAACGCATACTTTATTAAGAACAAAAAGCTTGGATCTAAAAATGATCCGAATGCTATGTTCTAAGAGCGTCTTTGAAAAAGCAGAAGAAACATTAAAATCAATAAGACCACATATTGTTGAAAGTGAAAATGAAAAAGTTGTTGCTGAGTTTCACGATAAAAGCAAAACCTATAACATAATTATTCAAAAAAATGAAGAACGTTTTTTTGATACCTCCTGCGATTGTTTATCTGAAACAGAATACCCGCTTTGTATACATAAGACGATTCTTTTATTGCAGCTATTTCAATTAAAAGGAGCTGACTATTTTGAAACCATTCGAAATTGGGATAGAGAAAAAAATAAGCTTTTAGCATTATATGGCTACACCTTAGATGATTATATAGAAGATAAGTTTGAATTTATCTATCATGATGGGAAGCCCTTTTTAAAAGTATTAGATGAGAAAGTATTAAAGCTGAATGCCAACACTTCTATTACCACCATCAAAAGACCTAAGTCTAATGACTGGAATTTAGAGGAGGAGGAGGAAAGCGAAAGTATCAAACAAGAAGTGAAAGAACGCTTTGGCATTGTTATGCAGCATCAACCAACAGCTTACCCTTATATTATTTTTAATGTCATTAAAGGGGAGGTTAATGAAGAAGGCACTTCTTTTGTAGGGAAAGTAGAAAAAATTGATTTAGCTAAATTGGTTGTTCCTGCTTTAATTAAAGAAGAAGATAAAATTTTAATACAGTTAGTTAAGAAATTGCAAACTGCAGAAATGTCTAAGTTTTTAAATAAAAATTCACCATTTCAGGGCATATGGGATACCATTGTTCATGCGGAGGAAGATAGTTTGCCCGATGAAACCAAGGAATTAATTCAGGAATATCTTCATCCAAAGTTAGAGAAGGTATGGAGAGACTTATCTGAACATCCATTTAATTTTTTCTTGCCACTGAACAAACCATTTACCACGGCTAATTTACAAAAGGCAGAATTGGTATTCAATACCATCCAGCCTAGTTTTAAAGTAGAGAAAGAAGAAGGTAGATATCTAGTGTATGCTGGGGTAAATTTACCAGAAGGGAATATACCGTTAGAAGAAAACCATGCGAAGTCGAATTTTATTTTTCAATACCATCATCAATTTTTTGTTTGGAAAAATAGAGATGATTTACTTTGGGTGGAGAAATTTATGCCCAAAGGTTTTCATGAAATTGATTTAGATCAATGGCCGCAGTATTTACAAAGCACTTTATTGCCTTTGTCTAAAAAATACCAAGTGGCATTAGAGAATGTTTTACAAGAAAAAGTAAAAGGGGTAAAACCTCAGTTACAAATTCTATTAAAAGAAAATGGGGACTATTTATTTTTTGAGCCTTTGTATGCTTACAATGAAATCATCGTTCAAAAAGAGGATGGTCCTTCTGTGATTCAGCAAGTTGGAGATAAAATTATTATTTTAGAAAGAGATCTGGCTGCAGAAAGACAATTAATGAATCTCATTGAACAATTACACTCAGGTTTTATTAGACCCAACGAGGGAAATGTATTGGCTTTAAAAGGAGCTGAGGTTTTAAAAAATAATTGGTTCTTTTTGTTTATAGATACGCTTCGCGAAAAACAAATTCCATTGTTTGGAACAGAGTATTTAAAACAATTCAAATTCAATACAGCTAAGCCTTCTACTAAATTATACATTAGTAGCAATACGGATTGGTTTGATGCTAAGGTGGAAATTTCATTTGGAGAACAGAAGGTGTCTATTCAAGATATAAAAAACATGTTGTCTAATAAGCAACAGTTTGTTCCACTTAAAGATGGTAGCTTTGGCGTACTTCCAGAAAAATGGCTCAATAAATATTCTTTATTATTTAAGGTAGGGGAAGGGAAAACGGATACTTTAAAATTAAGTAAATACCATTTTTCTATTTTAGATGAATTGTATCAACAGAGAGATGAGGAAGAGTTGATTTTTCAATTGGAAGGCAAGTATGAAAAAATTAGAGAACGTTATGCAATAGCGGATATAACACCGCCTGAACATCTATTACCTATTTTGCGTCCTTATCAGGTAAGTGGGTTTCAGTGGTTGAATTATTTACATGATGTACAATGGGGTGGCATATTAGCAGATGACATGGGATTAGGTAAAACCATACAAACTCTGTCTTTTTTACAGCATTTAAAACAAAAGAATGGCAAATTGGTAGCCTTAGTAGTTTGTCCAACCACGCTTTTATACAACTGGCAAAATGAATTAAAAAAGTTTACGCCTAGTTTAACGTATCATATCCATCATGGAGGAAGCAGGAACAAGCAACTCATTTTAAAGGAAGAAGTGGAAGTAATTATTACTACTTACGGTACATTAAGAAGTGATATTAAAATGTTTGTGGAAGTGAATTTTGATTATGTGATTTTGGATGAAAGTCAGGCCATTAAGAATCCTTCTAGTAAAGTGACCAAAGCTGCTTGCTTACTAAAAGCAGCCAATAAATTATGTTTAAGTGGAACGCCATTACAAAATAATACTTTTGATATTTATGCTCAAATGAATTTCTTGAATCCTGGCATGTTGGGAACGGTGGAATATTTCAAGCATAATTTTTCTATGCCTATTGACAAGTTTGATGAGCAAGAGCAAAAAGAGCATCTACGAAAATTTGTTTTTCCATTCATATTAAGAAGAACCAAAGAACAAGTGGCCAAAGACTTGCCTGAAAAACAAGAAATGGTCTTGTATTGTGAAATGGGTGATGCACAAAGAAAAATTTATGAAGCCTACCGAAATGATTACAGAGATAAATTAATTGGTATGGTGGAAGAGAAGGGGATACAAAAATCACAACTTTCCATTTTACAAGGATTGATGAAGTTGAGACAAATTTGTGATAGCCCTGCTATTTTAAAAGACGAAGCCTATCCAAATGAGTCTGTAAAATTGGACGAACTAACCCGTGAAATAGCTGAAAACATTGGCGGGCACAAGGCTTTGGTGTTCTCACAATTTTTAGGGATGTTGGCGCTTATTAAAGAGCAGCTAAAAAAATTAGGGATCGACTATGAATATTTTGATGGAGGAAGTACCATTCAAGAAAGAGAACGTGCCATTGAGCGATTCCAAAATGATGATAATTGTCGTGTATTTTTAATTTCATTAAAAGCGGGTGGTGTAGGTTTGAATTTAACGGCAGCCGATTACGTATACATTGTAGATCCTTGGTGGAATCCTGCGGTAGAACAACAGGCCATTGATAGAACGCATAGAATTGGCCAAACAAAAAATATTTTTGCTTATCGAATGATTTGTAATGATACAGTAGAAGACAAGATTTTGAAATTACAAGAAAGAAAAAGAAATTTAGCCAAAGAGTTAATATCAGACGAAGTTGGTTTTGTTAAATCTTTAACCAAGGACGACATCGCTTATTTATTTAGTTAGTACAACTAATTAGTTAATACTTTTATAAATTAATGTTTTACCTAAAAGTGGGTAAGTAAATGACTAGTTATTTTATTTCATTTCCGCTGCAGCTAAATTAGCTTTAGGATTTTTTAAAAATTCATTTTTACATTCAGTAGAACAAAATCCCAATACCTTGTTTTCATAATGGGCGGTATCGCTAATGCCAGCAGTCACCGGCATGCCACAAGTGGGATCTTTTTTATTATTCACTAAGCTTACCGCAAAAGTTTTTTCAGTAGCAGTATCTGCAACTGCTGCTTTAATAGTATCGGCTGTGGAAACTAAATTATTTGAATTGCTTGCGCCACAGGCGAACAAAAGCAAAACACATCCTACTAAAAATCCACTTTTAACTATTTTCATACTTTCCTATTTGCTACAAAATTACGATTCTATTGGAGGATCTAAAACTAACAGCTATTCATTTTAGGGTGAATATGTGCCTTTTAGCCCTAATTAGATCAAATTAGTGGGGGTCTTAAGTCTATTTTGTCTATTTTATTTTATACTTTTATACCCTCCTTCCTATACAAAAGGAGTTATCTAAATGAAACAGGTACAATTACATATAACTATTGCTAGTGCAAAAAATGCACCAATACCTGTTTTGAATGAACCGAGCCCAATGTTGATGCCTAGCATCGTCGGATTTTTTTGCCGACGTGGATTCTGATAGGACGAGCAATTGGCAGTTGCCCCTATCAGTGGAAAAAAACCCAAAGAATCATTCTTCCGCCAGCATTGTATTTTCCTTAAAATTTAAAGCTCATTGGAACAGAAAATTATAGTACGCGTTGCCCATAGTGGGGACGCCTCTTTTGCGAATAACATTACAGATGAAATGGCCTCTTCGGCTCAAGCACGTGGTACAGGTATTGCCAAACGCAGTCCTGAATATGTAGCCATGAAAATAAATGAAGGTAAATCTGTTATTGCTTTAACGGAGGATGGAACCTGGGTAGGGTTTTGTTATATAGAAGCTTGGCAACATGGACAGTTTGTTGCCAATAGTGGTTTAATTGTAGCACCAGCGTTTAGAAAAACTGGGATTGCGAAAAAAATTAAACAAACTACTTTTCAATTGTCTAGAGAAAAGTATCCGAATGCCAAAATATTCGGATTGACCACAGGGTTAGCCGTGATGAAAATAAATAGTGAATTAGGCTATGAGCCCGTAACCTATAGTGAGCTTACCGATGATGAAGAGTTTTGGGCAGGTTGTAAAAGCTGTGTGAACTATGAAATTTTGATGAGTAAGGATCGTAAAAATTGTATGTGTACTGCCATGTTGTATGAGCCCAAACTAACACATACTGTTGAAGAGGTTGCGGCGAATTTTTCAAATAATTCTAAGTTGTATGAGCGTTTTATGAAAATAAAACAAAGTAAATTATTGAACTGGTTTAGAAAAAAATAAATGTTATGGAAAAAGTTGTATTAGGATTTAGTGGGGGATTAGATACTACGTTTTGTGTAAAATACTTAACGGAGGATAAAGGATTAGAAGTACACAGTGTGATTGTAAATACAGGGGGCTTTACGGAGGAGGAATTAAAAAAAGTAGAAGTGCATGCCTATGCATTGGGGGTTAAGACACATACTACTGTTGATGCGGTGAAGGGCTATTATGATAGCATCATTAAGTATTTAATTTTTGGGAATGTTTTAAAAAATAATACTTATCCATTAAGTGTGAGTGCGGAGCGTTTAAGTCAAGCATTACATATTGCAGCCCATGTAAAAAAAGTAGGCGCTAAATTAGTTGCGCATGGTAGTACTGGCGCGGGCAATGATCAAGTACGTTTTGATATGATTTTTCAAATTATGATTCCAGGGGTTGAAATTCTAACGCCCATTCGTGATTTGCAATTGAGTAGAGAAGCAGAGATTGAATACTTGAAAGGGAAAGAAGTTCAAATGAATTTTGAAAAATCGGCTTACTCTATTAATAAAGGATTATGGGGCACTAGTGTGGGTGGCAAAGAAACGTTACAATCCAAAGGCATGTTGCCTGAAAGCGCTTGGCCTACGCCCATGACCAAAGAAGGACAAAATGAAGAAATAGTGATTGGTTTTGAAAAAGGTGAAATTAAAACGGTTAATAAAAAAACATTTACGCATCCAACAGAAGCCATTCAATACATACAATCTATAGCAGGGGCTTATGGTATTGGAAGAGATATTCATGTGGGAGACACTATTATTGGTATTAAAGGAAGAGTTGGTTTTGAAGCGGCTGCTCCCATGGTGATTTTAAAAGCACACCATGCTTTAGAAAAACATGTATTAACTAAATGGCAACTGTCATGGAAAGATCAATTGGCGCAATTTTATGGCAACTGGTTGCATGAGGGTCAAATATTAGATCCGGTGATGCGTGATATAGAAGCTTACTTAAATAGTGCACAAGAACAAGTAACTGGAGAAGTATTTATTCAATTGAACCCATATCGTTTTCAAGTAGTAGGTATTGAATCGGCCAATGATTTAATGAGCGCCAAATTTGGGAAGTATGGTGAAATGAATACAGGTTGGACCGGGGCAGACGTAAGAGGGTTTACCAAAATATTTGGGAATCAAACCAGTATTTTTCATCAGATCAAGGATTCGAATAAAAAATAAAAAAAGCAAAATGCAAAAAGTAAAAATAGGAATAGTAGGTGGTGCAGGGTATACAGGTGGCGAATTGCTGCGTGTATTGCTTCGTCATCCTAATGCTATTATTTCTTTTGTGCACAGCACTAGTAATGCAGGAGCGCTATTGAGTAAAGTACATGCCGACTTAGTGGGCGATACAGATTTGAAATTTGTAAGCGAATTGGATCAGAATATTGATGTATTATTTTTATGTGTAGGCCATGGAGATGCAAAAGAGTTTTTAACGAGTCATGAAATAAAACCAAGCATTAAAATTATAGATCTTTCTCAAGATTTTAGATTGAATGAAGGCTCATCTATTGGTGGCAGACAATTTATATATGGTTTACCAGAATTAAATAAGGCTTCCATAGCATCTGCTCAAAATATTGCGAACCCAGGTTGTTTTGCCACCGCCATTCAATTGAGTTTATTGCCATTGGCTACTCAAGGATTATTGTTGGATGTGTTTACTACTGGCATTACAGGATCCACCGGTGCAGGACAAGGGCTTACTGCTACCAATCAATTTAGTTGGAGAGCGAATAATATTCAAGCTTATAAAACATTGCAACATCAACATATTAATGAAATAGAACAAAATCTTAATAAGTTGCAAGGAAAAAGTAAAGCGGCAGTTCATTTTGTTCCATGGAGAGGTGATTTTACCAGAGGTATATTGGTAAGTTCCATATTGTCCACTACATTAAAATTAGAAGCATTGTATGAACTATATGAATCTTATTATACAGGAGCGTCTTTCACGCATGTAAGTAAAACCAATATCGATTTGAAGCAAGTAGTAAATACCAATAAATGTTTAATTCATATTGAGCAACAAGGCGATAAAATTGCCATTCATGCGGTATTGGATAATTTATTGAAAGGTGCGGTAGGGCAAGCGGTTCAAAATATGAATTTAATGTTTGGACTGGAAGAAATCACTGGGCTTCAATTAAAAGCAAATTATTTTTAAACGACTTATTTAATTTATAAACCATGTCTTTATTCAATGTATATCCTTTAAATCCTATCGCTATTACCAAAGCGGCTGGCAGCCGTGTGTGGGACGATAAGGGGCAGGAATATTTAGACATGTACGGAGGCCATGCAGTGATTAGCATTGGCCATACAAATCCGCATTGGGTAAAAAGAATCGAGGATCAATTGCATGCAATGGCTTTTTATTCTAATTCAGTGATCATGCCCATTCAAGATCAATTGGCATCTGCTATTAATGAGGTTAGCGGTAAAAAAGATTTTCAATTGTTTTTATGTAATAGTGGGGCCGAAGCCAATGAGAACGCTTTAAAATTAGCTTCCTTTCATACTGGAAGAAAAAAAATTATTTCGTTTAAGAAAGCCTTTCATGGCCGTACCTCATTGGCTGTGGCAGCTACCGACAATCCAAGTATTGTAGCGCCTGTGAATGAGACCGAAAATATTATCTTTTTGCCTTTTAATGATATAGCAGCATTGCAAAATTGTTTTGCTACTCAAGGAAATGAAATAGCGGCAGTTATTATAGAAGGCATTCAGGGGGTGGCAGGCATTTACGAAGCAAGTATTCCTTTTTTACAAGCCATCAGAAAATCTTGCGATGATGCTGGGGCGGTTTATATAGCTGATAGTGTTCAATGTGGCTATGGTCGTACTGGACAATTTTTTTCTCATGATAATGCAGGGGTCAATGCAGATATTTATTCCATGGCCAAGGGTATGGGTAATGGATTTCCAATTGGCGCCATTTTAATTGCTCCGCATATTCAAGCAAAGTTTGGTTTATTGGGAACCACTTTTGGTGGCAATCCTTTGGCTTGTGCGGCAGCATTGGCTGTGATTGAAGTCATTCAAAAAGAAAATTTAATGGCTGCAGCAGCTGAAAAAGGTAGCTATTTAATCGATGCATTAAAAAATATTGCAGGCGTTACAATAGTAAGAGGTCGTGGTTTAATGATAGGTTTTGAAATGGAAACAGGATTAGAGGACATTCGTAAAGTGTTGTTGAATGATTATAAAGTATTTACTGGTGAAGCCAAGCCCAATGTAATAAGACTATTGCCCTCGTTGGCCATTACGATGGAGGATATCCAATTATTTTTAAACAGATTGAATGCTGCAATTCAACAATTGAAACAAACCCATCCTTAAAATTATGAAACAGTTTATTTCAGTTAAAGATGTTGCTGATATTAATGCATTAGTAAAAAAAGCATTAGCCTATAAAGCAGCACCTTTTTTAGACAAAGCATTGGGGGCTAATAAACGTATTGGGCTTTTATTTTTAAATCCTAGTTTAAGAACCAGATTAAGTTCGCAAGTGGCTGCGCAAAATTTAGGGATGGAACCTATTGTTTTTAATGTAGACAAAGAAGGCTGGGCTTTAGAATTTGCAGAAGGGGCTATCATGAATGGAAATACAGTGGAACATATTAAAGATGCCGCACCTGTTTTAGGAAATTATTTTGATATTTTATGTATACGTACTTTCCCTGGCTTGGTTAATAAGGAAGAAGATTATAGCGAAAAAATAATCAACCAATTTATAAAATATGCAGGAGTTCCCATTGTAAGTTTAGAGTCTGCTACCTTGCATCCTTTACAATCTTTAACAGATATTATTACCATTCTGGAGTCCATGTCTTCTAGTGCTTCTTTTAAAAACAAGAAACCTAAAATTGTTTTAACCTGGGCGCCCCATATCAAATCCATTCCACAATGTGTGGCCAATAGCTTTAGCCAGTGGGTGAATGCTTGGGGGGAAGCCGAGTTTGTAATTACGCACCCTGAAGGCTATGAGCTTTCTGCTGAATTTACCAAGGGTGCAACCATTACGCACCATCAAGACGATGCATTGAAAGATGCCGATTTTGTGTATGTAAAAAACTGGAGTAGTTATGAGCAATATGGAAAGGTATTGTGTAGCGATGCTCATTGGATGATGAATAATAAAAAATTAGCACTTACCAACAATGCCAAACTGATGCACTGTTTACCTGTAAGAAGAAATGTGGAATTGAGTGATGAAATATTAGATGGTCCTAATAGTATAGTGACTAAAGAAGCTTCTAATAGAGTGTGGGCGGCACAAGCTGTTTTGTCAGAAATCTTGAAAAGCAAATAATATAAAACGAGTTCAATAATAAAGGAAAATAGAGAAGTTAATTTATGGAATCATTGTATGTCATTAAAATAGGAGGCAATATTGTAGACAATCCTGCATTATTAACTGCTTGCTTGCAATCTTTTGCGAAAGTAAAGGGTCAGGCTATTTTAGTGCATGGTGGTGGCAAATTAGCTACCAGTATGGCCGAGTCAATGGGTGTAGAACAAACCATGGTAGAGGGTAGAAGAATCACAGATGAGGCTACTTTGAAAATTGTAACGATGGTATATGCTGGCTATATTAATAAAAATATTGTAGCGCAATTGCAAGCATTGGGTGTTGCTGCAATGGGTTTATCGGGCGTGGATGGGAATTTAATACTAGCACATAAAAGAACTAATGCAGCTATCGATTTTGGTATGGTGGGTGATATTGACGCTGTCAATACCGACTTATTGAATCAATTGCTTTCAAATAATACCAGACTTATTATTGCCCCTATTACGCACGATGGCAAAGGGCAGTTATTGAATACCAATGCAGATACCATTGCTCAAAGTTTGGCAACGGCATTGGCTGCTAAGTATAAAGTGCATTTAATTTATGGATTTGAAAAAGAAGGGGTACTCAAGGATATCAATGATTCCAATTCCTTGATTGCAAAGATGGATAAGCTGCTTTACAAAAATATGAAAGAGGAGAAAATTATATTTGAGGGGATGATTCCAAAAATTGACAATGCTTTTTCGGCGATTGAACATGGAGTACAATCTGTTATCATCGGGAAAGCCGAAAGAATGGATGAATTAATCAAAGGTACTGCTGGTACCACAATAACCAACTAATGGCACCCATCAATAACCTACAAAATTCTAATAATATTGGCCTCTTACAAAAAGAGGCAGTTAATTTATTAAAAACTTTAATCTCCCTGCCTTCTTTTAGTAAGGAGGAAGATAAAACAGCAGAAGTATTAAATCAATTTTTTACAGAAAGAGGTATTCCAGCTAATAGATTAAAAAATAATATTTGGGCCACTAATTTACACTTTGATCCGTCTAAGCCTTCCTTACTACTTAATTCACACCACGACACGGTGAAACCTAATAAGGGTTATTCACGTGAACCATTTAGTCCATTTGAACAGGATGGAAAAGTATACGGTTTAGGTAGTAATGATGCAGGCGGTTGTTTGGTAAGTTTAATAGCTACTTTTTTATATTTTTATACGCAAACCAATTTGCCTTATAATATTGTTTTGGTAGCTTCGGCCGAAGAAGAAATTTCGGGGCAGGATGGCATTGAATTGGTTTTATCTCAATTGCCTAGCATTGATTTTGGTATTGTAGGAGAACCCACCAAAATGGAAATGGCCATTGCAGAAAGAGGATTACTAGTTTTAGAGGTAGTGGCTATAGGAGCAGCGGGGCATGCTGCAAGAGAAGAGGGAGAAAATGCATTGTATAAAATATTACCGGATATAGAATGGTTTAAAAGTTTTCAATTTGATAAAGAATCTACATTGTTGGGAAAAGTGAAGATGAGTGTTACGTCAATAGAAACAGACAACAAACAACATAATGTAGTTCCATCTATTTGTAAATTGATAGTGGATATACGTGTAAACGAATTGTATACATTAGAAGAAATTGTAGCGATTGTACAACAACATGTACAATCAGCCGTTACGCCAAGAAGTGTAAGACTAAGATCTACAAGCATTTCCATTGACCATCCTCTGGTTCAATCCGGCATTGCATTAGGTAAGGACTATTTTGGTTCAGCGACTTCTTCTGATAAAGCTTTAATGCCCTTCCCTACTTTAAAAATGGGGCCTGGCGATTCTGCAAGAAGTCATACTGCGGATGAGTTTATCTATATTAATGAAATAGAAGAAGGAATTGTAACTTATATTCAATTACTTGAAAAAATGTTTAATCATGAGTAAGCTTTGGCAAAAAAACAGCAAGGTATCAGAAGCGGTAGAAAAATTTACCATTGGCAACGATCAAGCCATGGATGCATATTTGGCGGCCTACGATGTATTGGGTTCTATTGCGCATACCACCATGTTGTCTGAAGTAGGTTTACTAACAGCAGTGGAACATACACAACTTAAAAAGGCTTTAATTGAAATATACCAGAAAATTCAAGCAGGTGATTTTGCATTGGATCCTGGGGTAGAAGACATACATTCTCAAATAGAAATGATGTTGACCGAAAGCTTGGGAGACGTAGGTAAAAAAATTCATAGTGCCAGAAGCAGGAATGATCAGGTTTTGGTAGACATTAAATTATTTTTACGTGCCGAATTAATCAGTATGAGTACAGCGGTGCAAACTTTTTTTACTTTACTGCAAGAAAAAAGTGAAGCGCATAAAAATGATTTACTTCCTGGCTATACCCATTTACAATTGGCCATGCCTTCTTCCTTTGGTTTATGGCTGGGCGCTTATGCAGAAAGTTTAGTGGATGATATGACTATGTTACAAGCCGCTTATACCATTGTCAATAAAAATCCTTTGGGATCTGCTGCTGGGTATGGATCTTCCTTTCCAATTAACAGAAAAAGAACAACAGAGTTATTAGGTTTTGAAACTTTAAATTACAATGTAGTGTATGCGCAAATGGGACGTGGCAAAGCAGAAAGAGTTACCGCTATGGCCTTAGCCAATATAGCAGATACCTTGTCTAAATTAAGTATGGATGCTTGCTTATTTATGAATCAAAATTTTGGGTTTATTCAATTCCCGGACGAATTGACTACAGGGTCAAGTATTATGCCACATAAAAAAAATCCAGACGTTTTTGAATTAATAAGATCTTATTGCAACCGGATTAAAGCATTGCCCAATGAAATTATGATGATGACGACCAATTTGCCTTCTGGCTATCATCGTGATTTACAATTGTTAAAAGAGCATTTATTTCCTGCTTTTACGCAATTAAAAAATTGCATAGAGATGGCTTCTTTAATGATACAAAATATGGAAGTGAAAAAAGATTTACTGGAAGATCCTAAATACCAATACCTGTTTAGCGTGGAAGAAGTGAATAAATTAGTTTTAAGCGGCATGCCATTTAGAGATGCCTATAAGCAGGTTGGCTTAGCTATAGAAGCAGGTAATTTCACTTATTCCACTCAAATGAAACATACCCATGAAGGTAGTCTAGGCAATCTTTGTACCAGTCAGATATCGGCGACTATGCAAAAAGTGGTGGCTTCGATGGAAATTGTCAAAGTAGAGCAACAAATCAAACAATTATTGAAACTTTAAGCCAATAATTCAAATCCTAACTGTATTTTTGAGCCTCTAAAGAAGAAAAAAATATACTATGAAAAAAACCTTATTAATTTTAAGTTTAGTTTTAGTAACTATGAGTGCTATGGCTCAAACTAAAAAAGCGCCAGCTAAACAAGTGAAAGTGGGCAATGCTAAATTAACGATGAGTGTTACGCCTCCTTTAGTTATTAAAAATGGAAAAGATAGCGCCTCTTATGCTTTGGGGTATAGAATTGCTCAAAGCATGAAAGGTCAAGGATTGCAAGACATTAATATGTCTGTCTTTGAAAAGGGTATCTTAGCTGGATTTCTTTCAAAAGGAGTCATTCCAGATAGTTTATTAGACGTTTGCATTAAA
>CANHLZ010000027.1 GCA_947461595.1 Bacteroidota bacterium
GATCAAGATGCGTTCGCTACCAATAGTTATCAAAAAGCACAAGCCGCTATCCAAAATGGCTGGTTTAAAGAAGAAATAATTCCTGTTGAAATACCACAAAAAAAAGGAGCTGCCATTATAATTGATAAAGACGAAGAACCTTCAAAAGTAAATTTTGAAAAAATTGCACAACTAAAACCGGCGTTTAGCAAAGAAGGTACCGTTACCGCAGCCAATGCAAGTACCATGAATGATGGAGCAGCTGCATTGGTTTTAATGAGTGCTGAAAAAGCAAAAGAATTAGGTATTAAACCTATCGGTATTATTAGAGGTTTTGCAGATGCCGAACAAGATCCTAAATGGTTTACCACATCCCCTTCGCTCGCCTTGCCAAAAGCATTGGCAAAAGCAGGATTAACCAAAGAACAAATAGATTATTTTGAATTTAACGAAGCCTTTTCTGTAGTTGGGATCGTCAATACAAATATTTTAACATTAGATGATACCAAAGTGAATGTTCAAGGTGGTGCGGTTGCATTAGGACATCCATTAGGTTGTAGTGGTGCAAGAATAGTTGTAACCTTAATTCACATCCTACAAAAGAATAAAGCAAAATACGGAGCAGCTGCTATCTGTAATGGAGGTGGAGGCGCGAGTGCGATGGTGATTGAAGCTGTATAATGAATGGCTTCAAAATAAACCTTACTATATTAAACTGTAATACATAAATAATATAATGGGTACTTGCATAAAAAAACACAGTAATAGTTAAGATTGTAAAGCCTGTTCTACTATTTCTTCCATTTGTATTCCACCATGGCTTTCGTCATAGACACATTCTCCATTTTTGATTAATAAAACTTGTGGTGATTCATGGTACACTTTGAATTTTTCTGCAATGGCTTGAGAAATGTTTCTATGATTTAGTAAATCTAAATAGTGGAAATCAATATTATCTGGGGTAGCTGACCTTTCTAACCGGGCTAAGGACATTTTACTGATACTACAGGTGGTACTGTGTTTTAGTATCAACTGTGGTTTATTAAAGGAAGCTGCTTCTATACTAGCTAATTGATCGATATTTGAAAGGGTATTCCACTGCATAATTTCTAATTAATAGTACAAATTTAATACAATAATCTGAGCTAATTTCATTGAAATTTATGATTTTGCTTACGAAGTTTAACTAACTTTACTTACTATATAATATAATATACTATGCGATTACAACTTACTAGACCCATTTGCTTTATTGATTTAGAAACTACTGGAATTAATGTCAGCACCGATAAAATAGTAGAAATTGCTATTGTAAAAATAATGCCAGATGGAACAAAGCAAAGTAAAAGAAAATTAGTCAACCCGGAAATGGCCATCCCAAAAGCAGCAATAGAAATTCATGGCATATCAGACGAAATGGTAAAAGAGGCACCTAGTTTCAAACAAATAGCCAACGAAATAAAACAGTTTATAGAATTAAGTGATTTAGCTGGGTACAATAGTAATCGTTTTGATATTCCTATGCTCAATGAAGAATTTTTAAGAGCTGGTATTTCCGTGGATATTGAAAGTAGAAAATTATTAGATGTGCAGAAAGTATATCATATGATGGAACAAAGAACCCTGTCTGCTGCCTATAAATTTTATTGCAACAAAAACCTTGAAGATGCTCATAGTGCTGAGGCAGATGCCACTGCCACCTGGGAGGTATTAGAAGCTCAATTAGAAAAGTATCCACAAATGGGCAGCACTGTTGACGCTGTAGTTAAATTTACCGGAGAAGACCAAATAATTGACTTTGCTCGACGTTTCATCTTTGAAAATGGGGTAGAGGTATTTAATTTTGGAAAACACAAGGGAAAGCCTGTTTCTCAAGTACTTAAAGAGGAGCCTCAATATTATGACTGGATGATGAAGGGAGATTTTGCGCTACATACTAAACAAAAACTAACAGAACTATTAAACAAAACCATTTTGAATAAATAGTATCAAAATAATATATAAAAAAAGCTTAATTTTAAATTAGTATACCCCCTGTAAAGTGAAAAAAATTGTATTAATCCCCACATACAACGAAAAAGAAAATATTTCTTTAATAGTTCATGCTGTATTAGGCTTGTCTTCTAATTATCATATATTAATCATTGATGATAATTCTCCAGATGGCACTGCTAATATTGTTAAAACTTTACAATCAAAATTCCAAGATAGATTATTTATAGAAAGTAGAACAGGAAAGTTAGGTTTAGGGACTGCTTATATACTTGGTTTTAAATGGGCTCTGGCGAAAGAGTATGATTATATATTTGAAATGGACGCCGATTTTTCACATAATCCTACCGATTTAGATCGATTATTGGAAGCTTGTGAACAAGGAGCAGATCTGTCTATTGGAAGTAGGTATGTCAAAGGAGGTAAAACAGAAAATTGGCCATTAGATAGAAAATTATATTCCATAGGAGGATCTGCTTATACACGTTTAATTACTTGCATGCCAATAAAAGACCCAACCGCTGGGTTTGTTTGTTATAAATACAAAGTTTTATCTGCCATTAATTTTGATACCATTAATTTTATTGGATACGCATTCCAAATTGAAATGAAATTTGCCTCTTGGAAATTGGGTTTTAAATTTAAAGAAGTACCTATCACTTTTGTTGATAGGAAAATTGGAGTTAGTAAAATGTCAAAGGGTATTATCAAAGAAGCCATGCTAGGGGTTTTAAGCATGCAATGGCAATCTGCCACTGGACGTTTTGTTAAATCAATAAAACGCATTCGTGTCAACTTTTAAGAAAGCTATTTTACAATTACATGTTTTTGTTTTTTTAGCAGGACTTACCGGTCCTTTGGGTTATTTAATTCAATTAAATGGATTGTTATTGGTCTTTTACCGAATGCTGATTACTTCGCTTATTTTATGGGGTCTACATTTAATTAGAAAAAATAATCATCAATATCCCACAAAAATCAAACTTCAATTATTAGGCATAGGGGCTATCATAGCCATGCATTGGGTTTGTTTTTACGCAAGTATTAAATTAGCTAATATATCTATAGCCTTGGTGTGCTTTGCTAGTACCAGCTTATTTTCTTCTATATTAGAGCCCCTTTCAAAAAAATTTAAAATACAAATACAAGATATTCTAATTGGATTGCTATGCTTAGTAGGTATATTACTTATTTTTCATTTTGATAGTAAATTTAGAACAGGAATAGTGGTTGGTTTGTTTTCTGCTTTTTTTGCTGCAATATTTTCCATCATCAATAAGCGCATTACCAATCATGTAGATGTAAATACCATACAAACTTATGAAATGACAGGAGGGGTATTATTTTTAGCCCCCTGTGTGTTTATCATGAGTGCTATGAATCATTTTAATCCAATTTTGGTTACGCCCACATCGATGGATTGGGTATGGTTACTTATATTAGCCATAGGATGTACTGTGATATCTAATCATTTAATGTTATCAGCGCTGAAACATATAAGCGCCTTTACTTTGAATGTCAGCTTAAATTTAGAACCCTTATATGGTATTATTCTCGCCTTTGTTTTATTTAAAGAACAAAAGCAATTGGGGTCTAGCTTTTATATTGGGTTTTTGTTAATACTACTTTCAGTATTCATACAGATGTACAGAATTATCAAGCAGCATAAATTAAAATCAATTGGAGCGCAGGTTTAAGATGTACTTTAAAATTCAAGAATAAATCCAATAGTGGGAGTGATGAAAATCGTATTATTATCAGTCAAAGAAGGAATAGCATTGGAACCATCTTTTTTGACGGCTAAACCATCTGAAGTTTTAAAAGTCCCATTTTCATTATAGGAAAATATATAAAAGGGCGGAGAAACTGATTTGGCTCCATACCAATTAGTAATGTCAATATAAAAATCAAGGGTAGATTTCTTATAATTATACCTTTTATCTAATCTAAAATCACTTGAATGAAAGGGCTTATTACGATTAGTATTTAATTTTGAATAATCAAATATACCAACCCCTAGTGTAGCAAAATTAAGCTTACTCGCATTCATCTCATAAGGGGTATAAGGAGTGCCGCCTTGGTATCTAAATTTTACTCCAAGTTCCCAGTTTTTATTGAATTTATACCCTCCCGATAAACTTAATAAATGAATATTCTCCCATGAACTAGCAATATACTTTCCAAGTAGGTTGGTATAAGCGCTTCTGAAAAAACTATAGCTCATTACTCCAAAAAATCTACTGGTTAGTTTTTGTTGTGCAAATAACTCAAAACCATAACTTCTGCCTAAACCAACAGTGCTAATATCTTCATTGCCTAAAATATTAAAATCAGCTCCTAAATTAGACAAGCTGGTTCCTTTATCTACACTAATGGGAACATGGTTGTATTTTTTATAAAAAACTTCTGCAGTAAATCGAGTAGCATCTGATGGAATATATTCTATACCAGTTACATAATGTGTACTTTGAATATAATCAGCATCTTTATTTAAATAATTTCCCAGTTTGTCTTTAAAACCCAATGCAGTATTAGGAGCTAATTTAAAATAATTACCAATAGAGGCATTCCAGGTAATTTGATCCGTCAACACCCAACTTAGGCCAATTCGAGGCGAAATTTGACGCAGGAAGCGATTGCCCTGTGAGGTAAAATTATTTCCATCCGTTCTAACACCTGCACTAATTCCAACGCGATTATTAAAAGCTCTTTTACCTACTTGAAAAAAAGCGCCATATTTATTATAGTTGAAAGCAGCATTGTAGCTAATGGTGGTCGTTGGATTATTATTAAATGTAGGATTAGCGATATCATTAAATCTTAGTAATTGAAAAGTACTATTATCATATCCTACATTAACCAGATTCACACCTGTTGTCCACTTTAATCCTAATAAACTTTTAGTAATATCCCATCTTATATTATTCCCTAAATCATTCGAAGCATAATCAAAAGTTTTTTCTCCTTTAATTGGAGCCAAATTATTTTCATACTTTTCATTTATATTATTCAAATGATTTCTGCTTATGGCCAAATTCCAATACCCTTTATTGATTAATTTTTTTAAAGACACACCCACCGTATAACTCCATTGGTTAATAGAAGGGCTTGCATTTAATGCATAAATTTTTTGAGGGGTCGAATTCTTTGGCGCCGCAAATGAAAATTCATCAATAGCACCTATACCTAACATGGTTAATGTTGTTTTAGGATCAATACTATGCGTCACTTTAAATTGAAAATCCCAAAAATTAGGCCTGATAGGTAAATCAAGTGCTTTAAACAAAAATTGCAAATAACTTCTCCTCGCCGAAGCTAGAAAAGTAGTTTTCCCTGATTTAGATAAAGGCCCTTCAAAAGTGCTAGCAAATTCAGTGGCGCCTAAACGTAAATTACCTTGCAATTTATCGGTATTGCCTCTTTTTTGTTTAAACTCAAATACGGAGGACAATGCATTATCAAATTTGGCATCAAATGCAGATGAAGAAAGTTTAACTTCATCAATAAAAGATACATTTAAAATTCCTTGGGGTCCTCCAGCACTCCCTTGGGTACTAAAATGATTGATTACTGGAATTTCTATACCATCTAAGTAAAAAACGTTTTCATTGGGAGCTCCACCTCTTACAATAATATCATTTCTAAAACCAGCACCCGTACTAGCCGAACCTGTAACTCCAGGTAAAGTTTGAACCACTTTGGAGATATCAAAATTGGAACCAGGGCTTGACTTAATTTCTTCTGCCGTTAATCTTTGAACACTTAAAGGGGTTTCTAAGGTGGCCACTCTTACTGTTTTTTTATTAGTTCCAACTTGAACTGTAGTTAATTGAACACTTTCTGCAATTAATTCAATGGTATTATTAGTTTCATTGCCTGTACTTACTATTACGTTAAAAAGTGTTAAGGGCAAACTACCTAGAGAAGTGAATTTAATTTGATATTGACCAGTGGGGATGGCTTTAAAACTATATTTACCGGTAGTGTCTGTAACAGCTGAATAGGGGGTATTGACCAATTTTACACTCACCCCAGGGATTGGATTTTGCGTATTTTTATCAATCACCCAACCAGATAAATTTCCCTTTGTTTGAGCAGACAAATTTGTCATGAGGAAAAATAAAACAATTGTCAATAACCATTTCATAGAATTAAATACTTTTTTATTTAAACAAATAAAAAACATAAAAGTTGATAATTTAAACGAACAATGGGGAGATTATTTAATTAGCAAGGCAGTACTATACATATTGAAACCATTGTCTATTGGGATCCCATGCTTCGAAAACTTTAGCCACGGCTGCTAAAAATTTGGATCCCATTGCACCATCCACAATACGGTGATCATAGCTCATAGACAAAAACATCATGTGCCTCACTAAAATAGCATCGCCAGAAGGTGTTTCCACAACAACAGGGCGCTTTTTAATCGCGCCCAAAGCAAGAATAGCTACTTGTGGTTGATTGATAATAGGCGTCCCCATAATACTACCAAAAGAGCCCACATTGGTCACTGTAAAAGTACCCCCTTGTGTATCTTGTGGTTTTAATTGATTATTTCTTGCGGCTATGGCTAAATTATTCACAGCTTTACTAATGCCTACAATACTTAATTGATTGGCACCCTTAATCACTGGAACAATTAAGTTACCAGAAGGAAGAGCTGTGGCCATGCCAATATTTATATCCTTTCTTAAAATAATTTGATCACCTTGTAAACTACTATTTACCATAGGGTATTGTTCTAAAACAGTAGCAATACATTCTAAAAACATTGGCGTAAAGGTTAATTTAATACCTTCTCTTTTTTCAAAAAGTTGTTTTACTTTATCTCTCCAAACCACCATATTAGTAACATCAGCTTCTACAAAGGAAGTGACATGTGGACTGGTTTGAACACTTTCTACCATATGCTTAGCAATCAACTTACGCATGCGATCCATTTCAATGACTTCCGTAAGCCCTTCCACCACCACTTCAGAAGGATTGGCTAGCTTATTGGTCGCCGAACCACTAAATTGTCCCTCTGTAATATCGTAAATGGAAGTTGGTTTAGTTAAAATATTTTTTGAATCAATTAAATTTTGAGAATTATTATTTTGATATACAGTGGATTGAACGGTGTTACCTGTAATTTTTTTATTGGCTATAAAAGCGATAATATCTTTTTTTGTTACCCTTCCTTGCGTGCCAGAACCAAGAATTAATTGAAGTTCTTGCATACTTACCCCTTCGTTTTGTGCAATATTCATCACCAATGGTGAATAGAATTTTGTTTCATCTGTATTAAGCTCAAGCAACTCTTTTTGATTTGGTGCTTGGCTTGGTTCAGTAACAGTTGGAATATAAGGAATAGGCGCTTGTTCTATTTCTAGTAAATTAATAATTTCAGGCGCAACTACTTTTTCAGCAATGGTATTTAAAATACTAGGGGTATTCGTTGGAACTTCTTTAGTAGATTCAATTTTAGCAATAATAGTACCTATTGGTACTACACTATTCACTGGGAATAAAATTTCTGTAATAACCCCTTCTGCAGTAGATGGTATTTCGCTGTCTACTTTATCTGTTGCAATATCCAATAATGTTTCGTCAAGTTGTATAGTATCGCCCACCTTTTTGTGCCATTTTAAAATGGTCGCTTCCATGATACTTTCACCCAACTTAGGCAAAACCAGATCGACAATTGGCATAAGGGTTAATTTTAGCAAAAATAAGACTAAATCTTATTGATTATTAGTAACCTAAGCAAATTTATAGCTTGACTGGCGGTTACTTCAATATTTCTAGCTCTGTCAAACCTTAAATAAAAGACTTTTGACACTACTTTTTCTTTGTTGGCTACACCTATCCAAACCATTCCCAAGGGTTTTTCATCGGTTTGACCAGATGGCCCCATGATACCACTCACTGAAATGGCATAATCTGTATTCATTTTTGTTCGAACAGCCATAGCCATTTGTTCAACGGCTTCTTTGCTTACTGCGCCGACTGACTGCAGGATGCTAGTAGGGACATCCAAAAACTCAGTTTTTATTCGATTATCATAGCTTATAATACCTCCGGTATAAAACTGAGAAGATCCAGCATGTTTAGACAATAAATGCCCTATAAATCCGCCGGTACAACTTTCGGCAGTGGCTACCGTTAGTTTTTTCGACTTTAATAGGTTTCCAACTACCACTTCCATTGGCTCGTCAGAATCGGTCACTAGATACGCTGCTACCGACTTTTTTAATGCCTCAAATTGAGTGTTTAAGGATTCATTTAAAAATTGCTCATTGTTATTTGATCCAGTTAATCTTAATCGAACCATCCCATAATTGGGCAAGTAAGCTAATTTAATAGATAGGGGTAAGGCATTTTCAAAAGGAGCTATTAATTCTGCTAAAAACGATTCCCCAATACCTGCTGTTAATAAAGTTCTGTGTCCTATAAAGTTGGATTTAAACCTTTGTTTAATCATTGGAATAACATGAGTTTCGGTTAACCATTTCATTTCATGTGGCACCCCAGGTAGTGAAAAGAACATTACTCCATTCTTTTGAAATAACATACCAGGTGCCGTCCCTTTTTCATTAAACAATACTTCGCAAACATCCGGCACTTCTGCTTGTTTACGATTTCTTTCAATCATAGGGCGCTTGTGAATGGTTTCAAATATATAAGTGATATGATCTAAACTTGGTTGATGTACCACCATTTTGCCCCCAAAATAGCTATTTAATAAGGGTTTAGTTATATCATCAGCGGTAGGCCCCAAACCTCCCGTTAAAATTACAATTTGATTTTTTTGAGCCGCTTCATCTATGGTTTCTTTAATTGCGATTGCGTCATCCCCAACAGCAATTCTACTTTTAACGGCGACCCCAATAGCATTTAAAGCCTGAGCAATAAATGCACTATTGGTATCTATCACTTGTCCAATTAAAAGTTCATCTCCAATAGTAATAATCGTCGCATTTATTGAATCCATTTATATTCTTTATTTGGTTGCAAAGTAAACTAAAATGTAGGGGTTTAACTAAAATAAACGCTTAGTTTTTCAAGCATCAAAGGCGGCATAGCGGCTCTATTGCCTAATTTTTCATCCATGAAATATAACTTCACCATTCCAACAGTCAACAGCTTACCTTCTTCATTATAAATTTCTTGATCAAATACAATACGGTGGTCATTAGGAAGTTTTCTAATTTGAGATTTAATGGTTAATAAATCGTCATATCTGGCAGGTCTTAAATATTTGATGTTTAGTTCAACAACAGGCAACATAATGCCTAATTCTTCAATTACTTTATAGCTAAACCCTAATTCTCT
Source organism: Bacteroidota bacterium (assembly GCA_947461595.1). GTDB lineage: Bacteria > Bacteroidota > Bacteroidia > Chitinophagales > Chitinophagaceae > Sediminibacterium. Next base: position 9,289 of record CANHLZ010000027.1, read on the forward strand.
AAAGCTTTCCACTCTTCCCACCTCAAAATACTGGGCATAATTACCATAATAGACTACGTTCATGGGATCTGTTTCCGCATACCTTACTCTAACGGTGGTTTGATGTTCGTACATATTTATTGTTATTGTGTACAAATTTACGAATGAAATCTGTTTTTCCACAATATGACCTATTATTTAATCGTTTTATAGAGAGAGCTTAATTTTAGGATATTATTAAACAATGCCATTCAATGCGTTTTATTAGCACTTCGATACTTTTATTTACACTGATCAGTTTTTGCTCCAATTTCACTTACGGACAAAATGCTCAAATAAATCATCCATTGAATGCCCTTTTTCAAAAAGGTGTTCAAGATTTAAAACAAGGGGATACCATTGCAGCTTTTCAAAATATTCAATCAGCCTATACTTTTTCGCCTCATCAGGAGGATATCAGCTTTTATTATTTTTCACTTTCATTAATTTTAGACAAACCCAATGCTGCCATTGCGGCCTCAAAATGGATTAACGAAACCAATAACAAAATTTACCATTCTAGAATTAGTTATTTATTAGGTAAGTACTATTTTAAAAAACAAGAAGATGACAATGCACTTTATGCATTTTCTAATATACCTATAGAAGAGTTAGAGAATTTTGAAATCATTGAAATGAGTTATTTCAAAGGTTACTTGTATTTTAAAAAAGGAGACTGGGACAAGGCGGCTGATTTGCTTGGCAGCGTAAGTCAAATCAAAGAAAGTCATTATTATACTGATGCAAATTATTATGCAGGATTTATAGCCTTACAAAAAAAGGAGTTTACAAAAGCGCTCAATTGTTTTAAAATAGGCTCAACAAATAATGCTTATTTAAGCTTAACTCCTTTTTATATTAGTCAGATTTATTATTTTATGGGGGATCTAGAAGCAGCCATGGTACAATGTGAAGCTGCTTTAAAATTACCAGGGCAATATTATAATTTACAACTTCAACAATTAATGGGGCACCTATTATTTGAGAAAAAGGAATATAAAAAAGCAATCCCATTTCTTTCCTATTATGTTCAATCGCAAAATAACCCTGATAAACAAGATGTATATCAACTATCTTTTTGTTATTTTCAAAATGAACAATGGGAAAATGCGATAGATGGTTTTAAAGCTTTGGCGTCCATTGAAGATTCTTTAGGTCAAAATAGTATGTATTTATTAGGTACTTCTTATTTGAAGATAAATGATAAAAATGGTGCCAAAAATGCCTTTTTATTGTGTGCCACTAAAAGTGAAAACTTATTACAAAAAGAGATAGCCTTATTTAATTATGGAAAACTTTCGTCCGAATTAAAAGAATATAGCAATGCCATTACTTCCTTAGATAGGTTCATTGAAATCTATCCAAAGTCAACTTATCTAGCAGAAGCAAAAGCATTATGGGTAAGCTCATTGGCTTTGAGTAATAATTTTGAACAAGCTTACGATGCATACAATACCATCGAGCTTCCTCCTTTAGACTTATTAAAATTATACCCCACCATATTGTACGGAAGAGCTACCATGTATTTGAATAGTGGCCAAATTGAAAAAGGATATACTTTATTATATCAAATACTACATACCCCTTATAATAATAAGGTATTATCTCCCACCTTATTTTGGATAGGGGAGCTTTCCTATAAAATGGGTAGGATACAAGACGCAACTGATTATTTAGAAAAATTTATTTTAGCTCCTGTTGAATTAGGGGAAATAAGCCTACAGCACGCTAGATATACCTTAGGCTATTGTTATTTAAAAAGTGGTTCCTATCAAAATGCATTAACTAATTTTTCGGCTATTATCAATGCTGTGCCTGCTACTAGTGCAGATAAATATCAAAAAGATGCTTTTGTAAGAGTAGCGGATTGTCAAATGATGTTAAAATTAATGAAACAATCGCTTGAATCCTTTCAGCATATAATTGATTTAGGTTGGACGTATATGGATTATGCAACCTTAGAAAAAGCTATTTTGTTAGGAGGGATGAATAAACCAAAAGAGAAATTAAACATCTTGAACAATTTTGATGTTAAATTTCCTACCTCCATCTATTTGAATGATGCTAGAATGGAATTGGCTGACACTTATATCAATCAAGAAAATTTTCAGGAAGCAATTGCTCCATTAGCAAAAATAACTTTAGATAAAACAGCTACAAGTTTTTATCCGCAAACTTATTATAAACTAGGCCTTGTATATTTTAACTTAAATAAAAACGAATTTGCCTTAGATAATTTTAGAGAATTGTATACTAATTATCCAAAATCAGCCGAAACGGACAATGCCATAGAATTCATTAAAAATATATTCATTGAAGATCAACAACCAGAACGTTTTGTTCAGTTTATGAATGAATTTGGCAAACCATTATCCTTTAACGAACAAGATTCTTTAATCTATAGATCTTCTGTGATTAAATATGAACAAAATAAATATACCGAAGCGGCACAAGGATTTAGTAAATATTTAATCTCTTTTCCTACTGGTAACTATCAGTTAGAAGCCTCTAATTTAGTGGCTGAAATTAATTACTCACAACAACATTACGACACTGCTGCTTACTACTTTGCCAAGGTGGCAGACCAATCGCCTAATATATTTGCTGAAAGAGCCTCTTTGCTAGCAGCTAGGTTATATTATTTTAATTTCAAACAATATGATCTTGCCCAAAAATATTTTACCATTTTAAACAAAATTGCTACACAACAAGAGAATAAAATAGAAGCCACAAAGGGATTACTTAGATGCGCTTATATAGCAGAAAATTGGATAGAGGGTTTCCATGTAGCCAACTTAATTTTAGAAGACAAGTTAAGTGCATCAGATGATATAGAAATGGCTAATATGGTCTTGTATCATCAAAGCTTGGCTAGTTCGGACACTACAGCAGCCATATTAATGCTTAACAAAGTAATTAAAAACGGACATACTAATATAACAGCAGAAGCACATTATCAATTAGCTCAAATTTATTTTAATCAAAATAAATTGACAATAGCTGAAAAAACAGCTTTTGAACTTATTAAAAAACAATCTGCTTATGAATTTTGGATTACCAAAGCGTATATTTTGTTAGGTGATATATACCTAGCACAAAAAGATAAATTTAATGCGATGGCTACTTATAAGAGTGTTGCCGAAAACGCAACTATTGAAGAATTAAAATTAGTAGCTACAGAAAAATTAAAATTGTTGTCCGAGCCCTCAACAATTAAGTAAAAAAAACCTTATGAACTATTTCTATAAATATTGTCTTTTAATTTTAACATTTATTTTGTGTACAGAAGGAGTAGATGCTCAAAAAAAGAATGTTAAAAAAACTAAATCTTCCATTACGAAAATTGTACAATTAAAAAAGAAAAAAACAAAGAAAAAAAAGTTAGTAAAAAAGAAATACCGATTAAACAATATTGATAAAATAATATTTAAAGATTTAACACAACAAGCTAACACAACTATACAGCCCAATAAATTAGATACCGTACCTGAAAAAGTAGTAACTATTTTATCTGCTTTTAAACCCCAATTAAAAAATGCTGCTAAAATTAGTTTCAACACCGCCACTGCTCAAAATGATACTACCTCTTTACTCTTACATTATGAGATCCCCAATCAGAACTTGTCTTTTCTGTATCAGCCAGTTCCATTAGTTCCTAGAACTTTTAAATCCTATCCTACTAAAGTTTTAAGAAATTTGGCTACTTTAAAAATAGGGTATGGTAATTATCTTCATCAATTAGTAGACTTAAATTCTACGCTCATAGACAATCATTCTAATACGCATACGGTAGACCTTAAGTTTGAATCCTCACAAGGAGTATTGAATTTACAACGTACTAAAGATGTTGGCATTAAATACTTAAGTGATCTAAATATAAATAATAACAATCATATTCAATCTCAATTATTTTATCAAAATACACAACGCTATCGATATGGCTTAGTGGAGGAGACCACTACTTTACCCATTTCCAATTTTGAGCAAGCTTTTGCACATGTGGGTGGTGCTTTTAAATGGGTAAATACCAATGATAAAAACTTGTTTTCATTAATTAGTCCCATTTTAAAAGTAGAACATTTAAAAGGAACTGAACATGCAAATAATACTTGGTTTGAAATTTACAATCCATTGTCTTTAAAATTTGATAATAATTTTAAATTTAATTTTGATTTCTTCTATAATTATAATCAATACCAATTAGCTAGTGGTAATAAAATAAATAATGCCATTTTAAAAATGGACCCTTCCATAGAAAAGATAAAATGGAATACCACTATAAAAATAGGTGTTAGCCCAACCATATCCAATGGTATATATACTTTTACACCTGCATTATTTTTAAACAAAAAATTAAAAGATACTTCCATCCATGTATCAGCAGGTTGGCAAACTATTTTCAAAAATAATAATTATACTTCTTTAGCATTAATTAATCCATGGTTGACAGCACCTATGGATATGAAGATTTCAACTCAAGAAAAGAAAAATGTAGGTATAGAATTTAATGCTTCAAAAAACTTACAGTATGGTTTAGGTTTATCTTTAAATGATTATAAAAATTTACCTTTATTTGATAGGGTAATTAATACAGTACAAACTTCACAATCGGGTTTGAAATATCAATCCCTTTTCGAATATAGAGCCATTACCATAGAATTGGAGGGAAGCCTAAGATATCAATTTAGTGATAAATTACTTTTCAAGAATAACTTCAAATACATTCAATTTAATTCAATTCAAATAAATGATAAACCTTGGGGAGTTTCTCCTATCGAGTTTAATTCGACTTTTAATTGGTCTCCTAATAAAAAATTGTCCCTAGATGGGGGATTGGATTATTGGTCTGGCGCTTCCTTCTCCAACGACAATCACTTACCATTTGAATTATCTAACACCTTAGTCCTTAATGCTGGATTTTCTTACCAATTTACTCGATTATGGAAAGTTTGGGCAAAAGGAGAAAATTTATTAGACAAACCTTATCAACGCTGGGCAGATTATCCTTCTTTAGGCATACAATTAATCGCTGGGGTTGTATATTCGTTTCATAAATAATATATGATTAACAGTTTAACACAATATTTTGCACTAAATGGACTTCTGGTTTTGCCAAATATTGGCATGATTAAATTACATAAAGAAGATGCAAAGTGGGTTAACTCTATATTATTTGCACCAAAAGAAACCATTATTTTTGAACCAATAGATTCAAAGCCAAGTAAATTATTTTATCATTTTTTAGGGGAGACACTTGACATATCTTTTGAACAAGCCATTTTTCAATATGAACAGTATATAAACGAAGTTTTTCAAAATGATTTACCCCATTTTGAATTAGGTAATTTTGGATCACTACAAAAAATAGAGGGTGAATATCATTGGATTTCTAATTTTCATTCATCTGCTTACTTTAAAGAAATTGAAATTGCACCAATAACTCATCAAGATGATGCTGTTCCAAAAAATACAACTAAAAAAGAAAATTGGTATTTATGGTCAATTGTATTGGCTTTATTATCCATTGTATTAATCTTATTTAAATTTTTATAAGATGTCTAATCCTAATAATAAATTTTCACCATGCCCTATTTGCAATAAAGAAGACATTGGATTTTTATTGTACAGTAAGGATTATTCATTAACACAAGATGCTTTTCAAATCATTCAATGTGCTCATTGCGATTTAAAATATACCGATCCTGCACCAAGCAAAGAAGCTATTGGCCCTTATTATAACTTTCCGGCCTACATTTCACATACAGATGACAAAACTGGTTTAATTAATAAATTATATCACAGCGTTAGAAATCATACATTAGATCAGAAAACAAATTGGGTTCAATCTTTATTTACTGGATACAAAGGACATTTACTAGAAGTGGGGGCTGGAACTGGCGCTTTTGCTCATGCAATGACTAAAAAAGGATGGGCTGTAACTGCTTTAGAGCCAGATGCTGCTTCGAGAGAAAGGGCATTAGCTACTTATCAAATAAAAATAGCCCCCATTGAAGAGCTCTTCACATTAACTGAAAATAAATTTGATGTAATTACTTTATGGCATGTATTAGAACATGTTCATGACTTAAATGAATATCTGTCTACTTTCAACAAAATACTAAGACCCAATGGAAGATTAATTATTGCAGTGCCTAATTATACAAGTTTTGATGCTCAATTTTATAAAAAATATTGGGCAGCTTATGATGTTCCAAGGCATTTATACCATTTTTCACCGACTTCAATGGAATACTTATCTAAAAAGTTTAAAATGCAAATAGTTACTATGCGCCCAATGTGGTTTGATAGTTTCTATGTAAGTTTATTAAGTGAGCGATATAAAAAAACAGGGGTATTTGGAATGTTACGTGCTGTAATTATTGGCTGTATTTCTAATATTATTGCCTTAAGAAATAATCGTCGCGCTAGTTCTATAGTATATGAAATAAAAAAAATTACGAAGGATCAGTTCTAAAAATAGATTAGTGCTTATTTTATTCTCATTTCTACCAATACGGGCCAACATTTTCCAGTAATAAAAAAAGTATTCGTATTGGACTTATAAGCAATTCCATTTAATACATAGCCCACATCAACAGTTAATGGATCGTATTTAACACCTGCTTGAGACAGTAAATTTCCAAAATCAATGGTATGGGTTACAAGGCCTGTAGTTAAGTTAATGACCGCTACGCTGTTTCTTCCATAAATATTGGCATATAGTTTCCCTTTCACAAATTCTAATTCATTTATATTACTTAAGTAGCCAAAATTATTATATACACCAATTGTTTTTTGAATGGCAAAAGTAGTTGGATCTACTATATAGATATTGCTTTCCCCAGTGGATACAATTAAGGAGCTATCATTATGCGTTAATCCCCAACCTTCATAAGGCCAGAACAATTCTTTTTCTTTGACCAATGTTTTTGCATTGTACACAAATACCTTATGGTTTTTCCAAGTGAGCTGATAAATTTTACCATTAAAAAGGGTAATGCCTTCCCCAAAATCTTCCTTGGACAATTTTATTTTAGTACCTACCTGTTTTTGATTGGTATCCAAAATATGTAAAATACTTTTTCCTTCTAAACCAGTACTTTCAATTAATTGATGGCCATCCCATTCCAATCCTTGGGTATAAGCACTCGTATCGTGCGGGTAAACTTTTACGATCTCATACTGCAAAGAAGCTGGAGCAGCAATAGCTGCTTCATTATTACTTTCATTGTCATTACTCACATTGCATGAAATCAATACAATAACGAAAGTGCAAAAAGTTAGATAACGAATAGCCTTATTCATAAATAGTATTATAACTCATTAAACATTAAATCTAAAATGCATCACATCTCCATCTTTCACCAAATACTCTTTCCCTTCAATTCTTAATTTTCCATTTTCTCTACAAGCTGCTTCGCTTTTAAATTTAATAAAATCATCAAAAGCAATTACTTCCGCTTTAATAAATCCTTTTTCAAAATCGGTATGGATCACACTTGCTGCTTGTGGGGCTTTCCATCCTTTCTCAATAGTCCAAGCACGTACTTCTTGCACACCTGCCGTAAAATAGGTTTCTAAATTCAATAATTTATACGCCGACTGAATTAATCTGTTTAATGCCGGTTCTTTCATTTGATATTCCTCCATAAATAAGGCCTTATCATTTGGATCTTCTAATTCTGCAATTTCTGCTTCAATATTATTACACATAATTATTACTTCAGCCCCTTCCGCTTTGGCCATCGCCAATAGCGTCTCTGAATATTTATTACCCGTATGCATCGATTTCTCATCTACATTGGCCACATACATCACAGGTTTTTCTGTCAATAAAAAACTATCCGCTATAGCGGCTCTGTCTTCTTTTGATAAAGCTAAAGATCGAATGCTTTTTCCTTGTTCTAAATGATTTTTACATTTTTGCAATACTTCTAGCTCTACTTTAGCTTTCGGATCCGTCTTGGCCATTTTCTCGCAACGTTGGATTTTTTTATCGACACTGTCTAAATCCTTTAATTGTAATTCTGTTTCTATAATTTCTTTATCTGCAATAGGATTGATCACGCCTTCTTCTCTTAATACATTTTCATCTTCAAAACATCTAATCACATGTATAATGGCACTCACTTCTCTAATATTGGCTAAAAATTTATTGCCCAGTCCTTCTCCTTTACTTGCTCCTTTGACCAAACCTGCAATATCCACAATCTCTAATTGAGTAGGAACGATTCTTTCTGGAATGATTAAATCGGCCAATTGTTGCATTCTATGATCGGGTACATCTACCAAACCTACATTGGGTTCGATGGTACAAAAACGATAATTACTTGCTTGTGCTTTTGCACTATTACTTACTGCGTTAAATAAGGTCGATTTTCCTACATTGGGTAATCCCACGATGCCTGCCTGTAAAGCCATAAGATGTATTGTTTTAAGAGCGCAAAAATACAATTCTAATCCCAAAATGGGCTATATTAGTAGCATAAACAATAGAATATGGCATTGAATATTATTTGGATGGCTTTTTTTGTAATTGCATTTATAATTGCCTTGTTTAAACTAGTGATTTTAGGAGATACGAGCATTTTTAAACTCTTGGCGGATGGCATTTTTGACTCAGCTAAATCCTCTGTATTGGATGTGGCCTTCCCTTTAGCGGGTACCATGGTGTTTTTTTTAGGATTAATGAATATTGCAGAAAAAGCAGGAGCCATTCAAAAGCTGGCTAAATGGATGAATCCTTTCTTAAGCAGATTGTTTCCAGAGGTTCCAGCCAA
>CANHLZ010000028.1 GCA_947461595.1 Bacteroidota bacterium
GGATACCTTTATTCAAATTGCACCGGTGCCAAGAGATAGAGAAACCAGTGTAAGAACCTTAAGTGTGGGAGAAGATAAATTTAGCGGTTTCATTTTTAAGATACATGCCAACTTAGACCCCAAACACCGCGATCGTATCGCTTTTATGCGCGTATGTAGTGGAAAGTTTGAGCGCAATACTTATTACAAGCATGTGCGTTTAGAAAAAGACGTACGTTTTAGCAATCCCTATAGTTTTTTAGCCCGCAGCAAGGATGTGATTGAAGACGCCTATGCTGGAGATGTGGTGGGTTTGTTTGATACGGGTAATTTTAAAATAGGAGATACTTTAACAGAGGGCGAGAAATTTTACTTTACAGGTATTCCTACTTTTTCACCGGAGATATTTAAGGAATTGGTCAATAAAGATCCATTAAAAACTAAGCAACTTGAAAAAGGGATCACCCAGTTAACTGATGAAGGGGTGGCGCAATTGTTCACACAGTTTGGCGGCAATAAAAAAATCATTGGTTGTGTGGGTGATTTACAATTTGAAGTAATTCAATATCGATTATTACAAGAATATGGAGCTGCTTGTGAATTTAGAACCCTGCCTTTTTACAAAGCCTGCTGGTTAACTTCTAAGGATCAAAATAAGTTACATGATTTTTTACGTTTCAAGCAGCAAAATGCGGCAATGGATAAAGATGAGGCGCCTGTGTACTTAGCACAAAGCGAATGGTTTCTAAATACAGAAATTACCAATAATCCCGATATTACTTTTCATTTTACCAATGAGGTACATAAATAAATTGCGTTTAATAAAATAACATGAAAGCAAAAACGCTCAAACAAAATAAAGTAAACATTATCACATTAGGTTGTAGCAAAAACTTAGTGGATAGCGAAATGCTCAGTGGTCAGTTATTGGCCAATGAAATTGAGGTAGTACATGAGAATAAAAAGTTAGACCACAATATTGTAGTAGTGAATACCTGTGGCTTTATTGATAAGGCGAAAGAGGAAAGCGTTAATACAATTTTGGATCAAGTGGCTTTAAAGAAAAAAGGAAAATTAGATAAGGTGTATGTTACAGGTTGCTTAAGCGAAAGATATAGAAACGATTTGGCTTTAGAAATACCAGAAGTTGACGCTTGGTTTGGTACTATGGAACTTCCCTTGATGTTGAATCAATTAAACGCCGACTACAAAGCAGAATTATTAGGAGAAAGATTATTAAGTACCCCATCGCATTATGCTTATTTAAAAATTAGTGAAGGTTGTAACCGAACTTGTTCTTTTTGTGCGATACCCTTAATGCGAGGGCAGCATGTTAGTAAAACTATAGAACAATTAGTAGTCGAAGCAGAAGGCTTGGTTAAAAAAGGAGTAAAAGAGGTAATGTTGATTGCCCAAGAATTAACTTATTACGGTTTAGATATTTATAAAAAAAGAGCACTTCCCGATTTATTGAATGCATTAGCTGATGTAAAAGGCTTGGAGTGGATACGTTTGCATTATGCTTATCCAAGTAAATTTCCTTTAGAAGTATTGGACGTAATGAGAGAGCGAGACAATATTTGCAAGTACATTGATATTCCATTACAACACGCCAGTAATAATATGTTGGCTGCCATGAAGCGAAATATTACTAGAGAAGAAATGGGGGAATTAATCAAAGAAATTCGCAATCGAGTTCCGGGTATTGCCATTCGTACTACTTTAATTGCAGGATTCCCAGGGGAAACCTTAGAAGACATTGAAGAATTAAAAGCATTCTTAATTGAGCATCAATTTGACCGAGTAGGCATATTTACTTATAGCCATGAGGAAAACACCAGTGCGCATGTTTTAGTGGATGATGTGCCGGCTGCCGAAAAGCAAAGACGAGCCGAAGAGATTATGGAAGTACAACAGGAAATTAGTTTGGCCAGAAATCAATTAAAAGAGGGGCTAGTGTTAAAAGTGTTGGTGGATAAGAAAGAAGCGGGACGTTATTTAGGGCGTACCGAATTTGACAGTGTGGAAGTAGACAATGAAGTAGTGATCAATACCACAAAGCGCTTGAAGCCAGGCGATTTTGTTATGGTTAAAATAACTAAGGCTTATGACTATGATTTAGAAGGAGAATTGGTGGGCTAGCCTATTGTGTAATTGGTTGAGCAGAGGGGTCATTTTATTCATTTTTTTTCGTTAATTTGAGTTCTTATTTTATTACAATAAAAATCATATTATGGCAATAGATTGGAAAGGGGTATTCCCCGCAGTTACGACCAAGTTTACCGAAAAGGATACTTTGGATTTAGTATTATTTACTACCAATATTAAAGCTCAATTGGCGGCTGGAGTAAATGGAATTATTTTAGGTGGAACATTAGGTGAATCCAGTGTTTTATCCAATGCTGAAAAAGAAATCTTAGTAAAAGAGGCAGTTAAAATAGTAGATGGCAAAGTACCTGTTGTAATTAATATTGCAGAAGGAAGTACCAGTGTGGCCATTCAATGTGCTAAAGATGCAGAAAATTGGGGTGCAAAGGGATTAATGTTATTGCCGCCAATGCGTTACAAATCGGATCATCGTGAAACAGTACAATATTTTAAAGACATCGCTGCAAGTACTTCTTTACCTATTATGATTTACAATAATCCAGTTGATTATAAAATTGAAGTCACCATTGCTATGTTTGCAGATTTAGCAAAAGTGCCAAATATTCAAGCGGTAAAAGAATCTACACGGGATGTGACTAATTTAACTAGAATGCGTAATGCATTTGGAGATAGATTTAAAATTTTATGTGGGGTAGATACTTTGGCATTAGAAGAATTATTATTGGGTGCTGATGGCTGGGTAGCAGGCTTGGTATGTGCTTTCCCTGCTGAAACAGTTGCTATCTATAAATTAGCTAAAGCAGGTAAAATTGCAGAGGCTACGGAAATTTACAGATGGTTTATGCCATTGTTAGAATTAGACATTCATGCTAAATTGGTTCAATACATCAAATTTGCAGAATCTAAAGCGGGCATCGGTTCTGAAACAGTAAGAAAACCAAGATTAATATTAGAAGGAGAAGAAAGAACAAGAATTGAATCAATTATTGATACTGGTTTAAAGAACAGACCTACACTTCCTGAATTTCATAGTTTATAAATTTTTACAACACAATATCTAATGAGTAGTATTTCTAAAATCACCCAACAAGCCGCAGTTGCATTTGAGCAGTATTCCATTACCACGCCATTGCAAAGAGCCGGTTTTTTAGAAACCATTGCTAATAACATAGAAGCATTAGGAGATACCTTATTAGAACAAGCCAATAAAGAAACTAATTTACCCTTGCCTCGTTTGACAGGAGAAAGAGGACGTACTTGTTTTCAATTGCGCATGTTTGCTACCATGTTAAAAGAAGGAAATTATGTAGAAGCTAGTATTGATACAGCCATACCTACTAAAACACCTCCTAAGCCAGACATTCGACTTATGATGCATCCCTTAGGGCCTGTGGTAGTTTTTGGTGCAAGTAATTTTCCTTTTGCATATTCTACAGCAGGTGGAGATACTGCAAGCGCATTAGCAGCGGGCTGCCCGGTTATTGTAAAAGCACATCCAGGACATTTAGCTACTTCTACTTTAGTGGCATCGGCCATTCAAGAAGCAGCAGCAACCACAAATATGCCTGCTCATGTTTTCCAGCATGTAACAGCCACCGATTTTGAAACAGGAAAAAGTTTAGTGCAAGCCGACGAAATCGCAGCAGTAGGATTTACAGGTTCTCGCAGTGGTGGTCGTGCCTTATTAGATTATGCAAGCAGTAGAAAAAGCCCTATCCCTGTTTTTTCTGAAATGGGTAGTGTGAATCCAGTAGTTTTATTGGAAGACGCTTTGGTGAATAATGCCCCTACGATTGCAAAAAATTATGCAGGTTCTATTACCTTAGGTATGGGGCAGTTTTGTACCAATCCTGGAATTTTAATTGGTGTAAAAAGTGAAGCCTTAACTAGTTTTAAAAATACATTGGCTGCCGAAATGAATCTGATTGCTCCATCACCGATGTTGCATGAAGGAATACAGGCTGCTTATTTTAAAAATAGCACCCATGCGCTTTCGCTAAAAGGTATTACTTGTTTAACTACCAATACACCTACTTCCGATAGCGGTTTTCCAGTATTAACTTCAGTGGAGGCTGCTACCTTTTTAAGCAATCCCAATTTAGCGGAAGAGGTTTTTGGTCCTTATTCTATACTTATTGAATGTAGTTCAATCGAACAATTAAAAGAGGTATGGAAAAGTGTTCAAGGACAAATATCTACCACTATCATGGGAAGCGATTTAGACTTTGCTAAGCATCCCGAATTATTAAACTTATCATTAAGTATTGCAGGTCGTGTATTAATTAACGGCGTGCCTACGGGTGTTGAAGTATGTGATAGCATGGTGCATGGAGGTCCTTATCCTGCCACCACCGATAGCAGATTTACAGCAGTAGGGGTGAATGCAGTAAAAAGATGGCTGCGCCCAATCTCTTTTCAAAACTGGCCTATGCACTTATTGCCATTGGCTTTGCAAAATAACAATCCATTAAATATTTGGAGAAAAGTAGATGGCCAGTTTACTAAAGATAAGGTAGCCTAATCAATGATGAATGATTGACGAATGAATATATGATTCGGTAACATTCTAACCTATCATTTTCTTTACATTAAACTTATTTAAACCCTACTCCTGTATAAATAATTTAGCCGTTTTAGCGGCTTCCTTAATTTTATCCTTGCTATTATTTTTAGAAAAATAATAAACAGCTACAGTACTCGCTACAAAATAAACCAAAGTAATAGGAGCAATGATAGTGGACAATTGATTAGATCCAAACCAATCTCCCTTAGTAAGTATCCAATAAATACAGAGTATATTTTTTATAGCTTCTAGCTTCCATGCATTTTTATTGCGGTCCATGAATTCAGTTAAGGTATATACCTGCGCAAAAATAAAAGCACCGTAAATAAAAATATTGCTATGCCCGATGCTGGCAATATTTCCATATAAATAACTTACTAGCAGCAACATGCAAAACAATTGAATCCATAAATACAATTTCATGGATGGAGAAGCATTGGTATGGTACTTTTCAAAATGATACACATCTTTAATTTTATCCATGGGGTATTTTTCAATTACATCTTCTGGTCTCCATCCCAAAGGCATTAACCAAATTCTACATTTGTCTTTCCAACTTTTTGTATGCCATGCATCTTGTATTAATAACCACAAGTGCATAAAATTAATTTTAATGGGGTTCCAGGTTTTAACAGGTCTGGTAATGCCATATACCGCTGGAATACTCTCTTGCTCTTGAACGTAAGTGCCAAATAATTTATCCCAAACAATAAAAATTTGACCATAATTTTTATCTAAGTATTCTGGATTAATAGCATGATGCACTCTATGATGTGAAGGGGTTACAATAATATACTCCAGCCAGCCCATATTTTTTATATGTCTTGTATGGTACCAAAATTGTGCAAATAAATGTAGGGGTGCTACCACAGCTATGACAGAACTAGGCACGCCAAAAATGGCTGCTGGGATTAACAAAAAGGCATAAATTCTAAAAATAACCGAAATGCTTTGTCTTAAGGCGCAGGCTAAATTATATTCTTCGCTACTGTGGTGTACAATATGATTGTTCCAGAAAAAGTTATATGTATGTGCCAAACGATGTACCCAATAGCCAGCAAAATCAAGGGATACAAAGGCAATCACATACAACCAAACGCTTGATTGTACATGCATTATGGCTAAATGCTTTTCAAACCATCCATAACTTAATATAGCAATACTGATGCCTAGAACATCTTTTGTAGAATTGGTCACCCCCGAGCTTAAACTTGAAATCATATCCAAGGTATTCACCGTTTCAAAGCCCTTTTTCCATCCATACCATTTTTCAAACAGTACCAATAATAAAAAGGCAGGCATGGCAATCAATAAAATTTTACCGTAGGTTTCCATATAAATAAATTTGGGCGCGCAAAGTAGCATTGCGTTCCCAAATGTATTAATTTTATCTCATGGCTACAATAAAACCAATCAGCGTAGAGAATTTTGGGTCCTATCAATTATCAGGATCTGTTTTTGAATGTATTGATGCCCATACCTGCGGCAATCCTGTTAGAGTAGTGGTCAAAGGCGGCCCAGCTTTGGAAGGCAATACCATGAGTGAAAAGCGTCAGCATTTTTTGAAAGAATTTGATTGGATAAGAAAAGGGCTCATGTTTGAACCCCGTGGTCATGACATGATGAGCGGAAGTATTTTGTATCCACCTCATGATCCTGCCAATGATGTTGCGGTTTTATTTATTGAAACCAGTGGCTGTTTGCCAATGTGCGGGCATGGTACCATTGGTACTATTACCGTAGCCATTGAGGCTGGCTTAATTCAACCCAAAGTGCCTGGTAAAATTAGAATGGAAGCACCTGCCGGCTTGGTTCAAATTGAATATACCATGAAGGGAAATAAAGTAAGTTCGGTAAAATTAACCAATGTGCCTTCTTTTATGGCTGCACAAAATATACAAGTAGACTGTCCCGATTTAGGCCTGTTGAATATAGATGTGTGTTATGGGGGAAATTATTATGCCATTGTAGAAGTACAAGAAAATTTCAAAGGAATAGAAAATTATACGGCAGGACAGCTCATTGCCTGGAGCCCTGTTTTAAGAAAGCGCATCAATGAATTGCATTCATTTGTTCACCCCAACGATCCTACGATCAATGGCTGCTCCCATATTTTGTGGACGGGCAAAGTGTTGGATGCAAAAAATACGGCACGCAATGCGGTGTTTTATGGAGATAAAGCCATTGATAGGTCCCCTTGTGGAACAGGAACTTCTGCTAGATTGGCTCATTGGCATGCCAAAGGTAAATTAAGTGTTGGGGAACCATTTTTACATGAGAGTATCATTGGGTCTGTTTTCATAGGTAAGGTAGAAGCTACCACCACTATTGGCGAACAAGCAGCTATTATCCCATCTATCGAAGGCTGGGCCAAGATAGTAGGATTTAATACAATATCTATAGATCCCAAGGACGATCCCTATGCCAATGGTTTCCAAGTAGTTTAGTTGTTTTTCTTTTAAATAAACCTTCAAATTTATTGGGGTTATGCGCACAATTTTTACGAAATTTGCTTTTTAATTAATGCTATGGAAGTAATTGTTATTGGAGGGGGTATTATTGGATTAAGTAGTGCCTATTTTTTACAAGAATCAGGACATCAAGTTACCGTCATTGATCAAACAGATATGACCGATAGTTGTTCCTATGGTAACTGCGGTTATATATGTCCTAGTCATTTTGTTCCATTGGCTACACCAGGAATTGTTCAGCAGGGATTAAAGTGGATGTTAAATCCGCAAAGTCCTTTTTATGTTAAGCCAAGGTTGGATATGAGTTTAATTAAATGGGGCCTTAAGTTTATGAAAATGGCTACGGAAGAGAATGTCAATAAAGCTGCGATACCTTTAAGAGATTATTCATTAATGTCTAAGCAATGGTATGCACATTGGGAATCCTTGCCTCAATTTAAATTTGCCTACGAACATAAAGGGTTATTAGAGATTTTTCAAACTCAAAAAGCAGGCGATCACGCGCATCATTTAGTGCATAAAGCACATGAAATTGGTTTAACAGATACTAGGCTTTTAAATCAAGATGAATTATTTGCTATGGAGCCCAATCATAAAATAAATGCAATTGGTGCTATTCATTTTGCTTGTGATGGGCATTTGTATCCTAATAAATTAATGCAACAATTAATAGCAGATTTAAAAACGAAAGAAGTGACTTTTAAAACCAATGAAGCAGTAGTTGATTTTGAAAAGAGCAATGGTAAAATTAATGCGGTCATTACTAATACTAATAAATACAAGGCAGATTCGGTAGTATTAGCCACTGGTTCTTGGAGTAGAGAGATGGCTAAGAAATTAGATATGGATTTATTGTTGATGCCAGGCCGTGGTTATTCTATGACCATTGAAAACACCCCTTATCAAACCAATTACCCTTCGGTATTGGTGGAAGGCAGGGTAGCGCTTACACCCATAGAAGGCAATAAAATGCGCTTTGGTGGAACCATGGAAATTACTACCACCAATTCTGCACCTAAATTAAATAGAGTAGTGGGTATTCTTAAAGCAGTTAAAAGTTTTTATCCATCCTTTGATATTCCAGTACCTACTTTAGATAAAGTATGGTATGGGTATAGACCTTGTTCTGCCGATGGATTGCCTTATCTTGGTAGAACAAAAAAATGGAACAATTTAGTAGTGGCTACTGGGCACGCAATGGTTGGATTGAGTTTGGGTGCAGGTACCGGTAAATTAGTTTCAGAAATTATTGATGAAAAACCAACCAGCATTGACATTAGTTTTTACAATCCTGAAAGATTTAATCACTAATGAAATTTAAAGCGACAACAATACCATATCGTGCCACCGGGTTATTTTCTCCGCTGGTGAATGATTATTTAGAAGCCAAAGGAACTGCGCAGGATTTTGTAGCTTATACGCCTAATATTGCAGGGATAAAAAAAGCCATCGAACAAAGAAAAAAATCTCCTACCAATAGAAAAGTATTGGTGGAAGTATTGAATCAAAAATATGATCAATTGGTTATTCATTCAAAAGGCGAAAAAAGTCCTGCATTGGATACCGTGCGCGCCAATATACAATTACTTGGAAAAGAAAATACATTTACTATTACTACGGCACATCAACCCAATTTATTTACGGGGCCTTTGTATTTTTTTTATAAAATAATTCATGCCATTCAATTGGCTGCCGAATTAAAAAAACAATTCCCAGAAAATAATTTTGTACCGGTATATTATATGGGATCTGAAGATGCCGATATTGCCGAAGTAGGAAGCTTTACTATAGGAGGCCTTACACATCAGTGGAAGACCAAACAAACGGGGGCTATAGGAAGAATGAAGGTAGACGATGGATTATTACAATTATTACAAAACATAGAAGGCTACTGGGCAGTAAAGCCAGCGGGCAAAGAAGCTTTTGAAGTTTTAAAAGAAGCTTATCAAAAGGGGAATACCATCATCGAAGCCACTTTAAGTTTAGTACATGCTTATTTTGGGAAATATGGTTTGGTAGTAATACAGCCAGACGACGCAGCCCTAAAATCATTATTTACCAACGTGATGGAAAAAGAATTGATCAGTCAATTTTCCCACAAAGCCATACAGCCTACTTTAAAAAAATTAAGTGCCAACTATCATGTGCAGTCAGAAGGACGTGAATTGAATTTATTTTATTTAAAGGATGATTTACGCGCACGTATCGAATTAAAAGGGGAAGTATATAATATAGTTGATACCAATATTAATTTTACACAGACCGAAATTTTAAAAGAGCTAAAAGACCATCCAGAAAGGTTTAGCCCAAATGTAATTTTACGAGGGGTATATCAGGAAACTATTTTGCCAGGGGTTGTATTTATTGGTGGGGGAGGCGAACTCGCTTATTGGATGGAACTAAAGAATGTTTTTGAAGAAGTGGGTGTGCACTATCCAGTATTGGAATTGCGTAATTCCTTTTTATTTATTAAGGAGAAGCAATGCAGCCAATGGGATTCACTTGAATTTGAGCAGGCAGAACTATTTAAAACCACTTTAGATTTAGAAATAGCTTTTGTTAAAAAACAAGCTAAGGAAAATTTGGCTTTGACCGAACATATTGCAGCATTGAATAAATTATACGAATCCATTCAGCAGGATGTGATTAAAATTGACGCTTCCTTGGGGGATCATGCATTGAATTTATCTATACAGGCGCAAAAAAAGTTAGAATTATTAGAAAAGAAAATGGTTCGTGCCGAAAAAAGAAAACAACATACCTCTATCAATAGAATTCATACGATTAAAGCCGAATTATTTCCCAATAATAGTTTACAAGAAAGAGTAGAGAATTTTTCAGAATGGGTAGGGGTATATGATTGGGCTTGGGTGGAGGCTATCATGGAAAATTCAAAAACTATGCATTCGGGCTTTACGATTATTGCTATTGAGCCATAGCAGAAGAAATTTAGTCCTAATAATGATATAGGACTTTATATGCTGAGCGCAGACTTGATTATTTTTTATCAAATTCATTGTTCCAAGTAGCTTTCATATTTTCTACTTTAATCATTACTTCCGCTTCTAAATTTAATTTGTAGGCATCCATCGCAGCACCAATTTTAGCATCTGAACTTCCAATAATTTGGGCAGCTAATAAACCTGCATTTTTAGCGCCATTCAAGGCCACTGTTGCTACAGGTACGCCACCTGGCATTTGTAATATGGATAATATACTATCCCATCCTTCCGCCGAATTAGCCGATTTAATTGGAACTCCAATAACGGGTAAGCTAGTGAGTGAAGCAACCATGCCAGGTAAATGAGCTGCGCCACCGGCTCCAGCTATAATTACTTTCAAGCCTCTACTGCGGGCAGTTTTTGCATAGTCTACCAAACGATCAGGGGTACGGTGCGCCGAAACAATGGTTAATTCAAAAGGAATATTGATTGTTTTTAAAGCATCTGCAGCTGCCTGCATAATGTTTAAATCACTATCGCTTCCCATAATAATACCAACTAATGCAGGTGTAGACATAATTGAAATTTGATGCAAGTTAAATTAAACTTCTATTTTTATATAATATTTTTCTTTTATTGGATGTTTTAGCTGCTTATTCCTTTATTAAATAAGCCGCTATGGAGCCCATCACTGGAGGGGCCTTTGTTGCTGTAATTTTAACTTTAATGCATTTGGCTGTCACCGTAGAAAATTGGATTATTTTTTTTCGTCCAATGGTGGTGCTGGCTGCAATCTTTTTTAAACTATTTTCATTATCGCCTGCTTCAATTTCAAAGCTGATGACTCTTTGCCCATATTTAATTTGTTCTTGCAATTGCAAGGTGTTGAAAGTGGCGGCTTGGGTTAAACAAATCTCCATTTCATAGCCATGTTTTTTAATTACTGCATCTTTCAATACATTGGTCTTAAACGCTGCATCACGCATTTTTTTAAAATTCATTAATGAAGCCGAATCTGCAGGGGAAATTAATCCCTTACGATTGGGTGGAACATTCAATAAAAAATTTCCCCCTCTGCCTACATTTTTTAAATACAAATTAAATAATTGCTTGTCTGTTTTAACGGTATTGTCTTCTTCTTCGTGGTAAAACCAACCTTTGCGAATGGATACATCTGCTTCACCAGGAATCCATGCTTTACCATTTATATTGCCTCTATTTAAAGTATCTGTGGGTGGCCCGCCTTCTCCTCTATTAAATCCAGCGGTATCCAATAAGTTCCAATTGGTTTCATTGATAATACCCTCTTCATTTCCAATCCAACGAATATGAGGGCCAATATCACTAAATATTACTAAATGAGATTGATAAGCCAAGGCAGAATCCTGGAAGCGTTTAAAATCATATACTTGTTTTTTCCCATTAGGTCCTTCGCCATTGGCGCCGTCCCACCATAATTCAAAAAACTTACCGTAACCAGTCAATAACTCTTTCATGGTTTGTATGTAAATATCATTATAAGCCGGAGTACCATATTGAGGATGGTTTCTGTCCCATGGTGAAATATATACACCCATTTCAATACCTGCTTTTTTACAAGCCTCTGATAACATTTTAATGACGTCGCCTTTTCCATTCATCCACTTGCTTTCCCTTACGGTATGCGTACTAAATTTACTAGGCCATAAACAAAAGCCATCATGGTGTTTAGCCGTTATAATAATCCCTTTGGCACCTGATGCCTTGGCGATACTTGCCCATTGATTACAATCTATTTGTGTAGGATTAAATACATTGGGATCTTCACTGCCTTTTCCCCATTCTAAATTGGTGAAAGTATTGGGTCCAAAATGCATAAATAAATAAAACTCTTTCTCCTGCCAAGCCAATTGTTGCGGAGAAGGGGTTGGGCCAAATTTTTCTTGGGCTTTACTATTACTTATTGAAAAAATGGACAAAGTAAATAAAATAAAAGCGATCGTTTTTTTGAATCTCATGTAGCTTATTTTAATAATTTAAATAGCAGTATTAAATTTTAGATGCCGTTTTGTAAATTAATTTATAATGAATTATTGATCAATGCTCTTTTATATAACTGAATGGTGTTTTCTAATCCTAAATAAAGGGCATCACTTATTAAGGCGTGTCCAATACTTACTTCATCAATAAAAGGAATCTGATGAATCAAATAGGGTAAATTAATTTTATCTAAATCATGGCCCGCATTAATGCCGAGACCTAATTTTTTGGCTACACTGGCTGCTCTACTATAGGGAGCAATGGCTATTTCTTTTTTGCCTGCTGCAAATTGGGTGGCATACATTTCGGTGTATAATTCGATACGATCTGAACCAGTTGTTGCCGCCGCTTCCACCATTTTTTCAATGGGGTCCACAAAAATAGAAACCCGGATACCTGCTTTTTTAAAAACAGCAATGATGTCTTTTAAATAAGCCTGTTCTGTAATGGTATCCCAGCCATGGTCGCTTGTTAATTGCCCTAATGTATCAGGAACAAGGGTCACTTGATGCGGTTTATTGGCTAATACCAATTGTACAAATTTTTCTTCCTTGGGGTTGCCTTCTATGTTGAACTCTGTGGTTAGAATAGGGCTTAAATCGTAGACATCTTGATATTTAATATGTCTTTCGTCTGGTCGAGGATGCACGGTGATTCCTTCTGCCCCAAATCGCTCACAATCCATAGCTAGCTGCACTAGATTAGGATTATCTCCGCCACGGCTATTTCTTAAAGTGGCTATCTTATTTATGTTAACACTTAAACGAGTCATAGGCGAATTTAAGTTATTTTTGTAACTCAAATATAAGAGAATGGCTTATTCTAGTTTAGAGGCTTGTTTGTTGGATTTAGAGCGTACTGGGCAGCTTTTACGTATAAAAGAAGAGGTAGATCCGTATTTAGAAATGGCAGCCATTCATTTGCGCATTTTTGAACAAAAAGGACCAGCAATTCTATTTGAAAAAGTGAAAGGATCTAAATTTCGTGCAGCTTCTAATATTTTTGGTACACTAGCACGTAGTGAATTTATTTTTAGAGAAACACTTCCTGCAGTAAAGCAATTGATCGATATAAAAATTAATCCATTAGCTGCCTTGCAAAATCCTATTAAATCTTTTGCAGCTTTGCCTGCTGCCCTCAATGCACTACCCTATAAAAATCCTATTTCAAAACCTGTTTTGTTTGAAGAGATTAATATTATCGATTTGCCATTGATACATCATTGGCCCATGGATGGTGGCGCCTTTGTAACGCTGCCTCAAGTGTATACCGAAGATGCAGATAAGCCAGGCATAGGCAATTCTAATTTAGGCATGTACCGTATTCAATTAAATGGGAATGACTATATTTTGAATAAAGAAATAGGATTGCATTATCAATTGCATCGTGGTATTGGAGTGCATCAAACCAAAGCCAATAATAAAGGTTTGCCTTTAAAAGTAAGTTGTTTTATTGGTGGGCCACCAGCACATTCGGTGGCTGCAGTGATGCCGCTTCCGGAAGGAATGAGTGAAATGAATTTTGCCGGAGTATTAGCAGGGAAACGTTTTGCTTATACATATATAGATGGATTTTGTGTGAGCACTGATGCCGATTTTGTAATTACAGGCGAAGTGTATTCGGGAGAAAATAAACCGGAAGGTCCTTTTGGAGATCATCTAGGTTATTATAGTTTACAACATCCATTCCCAGTAATGAAAGTGCATAAAGTGTATGCGCGTAAAAATGCAATATGGGCTTTCACGGTGGTAGGTAGGCCGCCACAAGAAGATACTAGCTTTGGTCAATTAATACATGCTATTACAGGATCTGCCGTGTCCAATGAAATACCAGGATTGAAAGAAGTACATGCAGTAGATGCTGCTGGGGTTCATCCTTTATTGTTGGCTATTGGAAGTGAAAGATATACGCCGTATTTGGAAAATAAAAAACCAGCCGAAATTTTAACCATTGCCAATCATATTTTAGGAACAGGTCAATTAAGTTTGGCCAAATTTGTTTGGATTACTGCGGAAGCTTCTAAAAATAAAAAGGAGTCTTCAGCTTCTTCATTAGATGTAAATAAAGTGCCTGAGTTTTTACAATACATGTTATCGAGAATGGATTTTTCAACCGACTTACATTTTTATACTAATACCACGATGGATACTTTGGATTATTCGGGAGATGGTTTAAATAGTGGCTCTAAATTAGTATTGGCTGCTTATGGCGAAGTGCGCAGAAAATTAGCAACTGTTATACCTGCAAAAATTAATGAATTAAATGCCAATGCGCATTTAATTATGCCTGGGGTGATTGCTTTAAATGCTAGTGCAGTTTCCGTTGAATCTATTCAAGATAAATTAAAAGGATTAGGCGCTACACTTTTAGAAACCGATGGTGTTGCAATGCTTGTCATAACTGAAGATGCTAATTGGATGTCGGCTGAATGTAATAATTTTATTTGGGCTACTTTTACCAGAACCAATCCAGCGAAAGATATAGAAGGAGTAGATAGTTTTATTTCCAATAAACATTGGGGATGTAAAGGGCCATTAGTTTTTGATGCCACAATAAAAAAACATCATGCGCCAGCAGTTGTAAAAGATGCTGCGGTTGAAAAAAAAGTAGATGCTATTTTGGGAAAGTATGGTTATTAGTAGTTGATTTATTTACTAGGCAACTTCTATCCAGGTATGATCGGCTAATAATTTTACGGTGGCTATAAATCCTGCAAAGGGTCCGGACCCGCCGCCCCATTCGCTAGGTGCTACTAGGGATAAAACATGAGTGCCATCTGTTTTTTCATATACATGATACACTTGTCCAATTTGTGGTTTGAAAGTTATTTTAGCTTCGTAAATCATTAAGCTTAATTCTTTACGCTTTCTAATTTCCTGTGCTTGCCTTGCCAATAATTCAATTTGTTCCTTAATTTGGTTTAACTGCATATTGGTTTGATCCTCCATGGCAGATAAAGCTTTGTGCTTGATCACTCCTTCTTTAGTGGGTCTAATAGCTACGCTTCCAGCGGAAGAAGCATAAGGTAAAACACTTAGTTGCTTGTGATAAACCTCGATATTTTTAAAAGCGTCTCCATTGTCTTTAAATCCAAACTGGGTTACTTTTAAAAATCCATTGGCTAAGATTTCATGAACCACTTTTAATACTTCTTTATTGTTTTTATTAAATTGAACGGTTAAGCAGGATGCGTTATTTACCTCTGCGATGACATGGTCGGCTAATAAAAGATTGTCAAATGATTGTGCTATACCATTAGGGATAACACTGTACTGCGCATAAAAGGCTTCGTTTTCAATATTGACCCAATTATGACTAAAACTAAGGGCATGTGCGTTTTGAATGCTCTCAATTTTATAATTACCCGATTTGGGCACTAGCTGATATTCAAATTCACTTTTTTCTGGGAACAATTGCCAGCTGGCTAGAAAATTATAGGCTATAACCATACATCTATAACAAATTGGGGTTCAAAAAGTTGAGTAAATTTAATTTATTTGAACAAAATCGGGTTTGCTAATTATACTTGAATTGTATTTATATCTTATGTTGGTGAGTAAACTTATATTCCATGGACTTAGATGTCTATTGGTTCTAGGGAAATAAAATCCTTTTAATTCAATGGTGCCAAAAATAAGGTATTCATTTCTCATGCGCATCCCTGTTCCAATAGAGGAGTAGATGTCACCTGATGCAATTGGACTTCCAACTGTTCTAAGATAAGTGATGTTCCCAAAAGCAAAAGGGGAGGTTCTGAATCCAAAAAAAGACTTTGAATTGTACCAAACCGATTCCCAGTTAGCTGTTATTCGGGTTCCCCCATAAATACGTTCTTTATTTAATTGAGGAATACCATAATTGCTATTAATGAGTAAGGCTTCATTAAATTTATTTTTAAGGGTCTCGGTGAAACTTAAATTTAAAATTGATCGATACTTATACCCGCTTTCTAAATAATGAAGCTTGCTAATTTGCTCTATGCTTGCTAAAAAACGTACGTCTTGCAGTTGTTGATTATCGTAACTAGCCCCGCTACTTATATTAAGATGTCTAAAGCTTTCATTAGGATACATTTTATAAGATTCAAGTTGTATACCTAAGTAAGGCAAGGCGCTTTGCTCTCTTATGTATTGACCGGCGGTAATGACCAAGGATTTTCCAGTGGGTAAGTCTTCATTTCTGCCAAAGCCATATAAATATTGCGTTCTGATAATTTTTTGTTGGAATAGAGTGAATGAACTTAAGAAGGCTTCTATATTTTGATAGTTTTTATCAATTTGGGATAAATAATCCAAAGGCCTTTGTTTATAAATGTTTTCTAAATAACGCAATTGAACAAAGTAATGTGGGTTATTGCTTTCGAAAGATTGTTTCTTGCTAAATATTTGATATCCAATCCATGCATCAAAATGTTTTAAGTTATAATTGAATGTACTGTTGTATAAAGAGTCAGACCATTTATTGGGGAATACATTTTTATTACTTGCGTTATTCCATTCAAATCCCCAGATCCATTTACTTTTTGGTGTAAGCAAAGGTCTATTTCCTTTTATATAAATGTTAGAGGCGGACAAGTCTCCATTGGCTTCATTGTGTGAAAAAGATTTGGCACCCAATGAAATATCAGTAAAACTTCCTTGAATATTTCTGTTGATGTAATCAAAGCCCCAACCAGTTTTAACTTCTCTACTTTTGTCAAAATTATGACTGATGTTAAATGAATTACCACCATCATTCGCATTTTCACTACTAAAGCTGGCTTTATAAGATTCTTCATTTCTTATTTCAAAGCTTCCGCCAAAAGGGAAGATGTCTTTGGTAATAATATACAAATCAACTTGATTAGTGTCTGTAACAGAAGGGGATACTAGTATTCGGGCATCTTGGATATAAGGCAAATCTCTTAACCACTTTTCATTGTAGGCGATGGTTAAGGGGTCTAAAAGTTCATGCTCATGAAAAAATAAGTTTTTTCTAATTATATTTTCACTTGTTTGATTGTGAAGTTTGTCTGCAAATTTAACTAAGGCATCATTTTTTATTATATTGGTATTATTGATACTAGAGCCAAAATGTTTTTGTTCAATTTGAATGGTATTAATTTTTTTACCTTCATAACTAACTACTGACTTCATTTGCTTGCTAATGGTAATATTGGTGGAGTCGATTAAAGGGGTAGGTTTGCCTTTAAAAATTTTTACAATTTTTTGTAAAGTTCCTGTGTCTTTAGATAAGGCAATATTTTTATCAATTCCTTTTAATTGCGCCACTGCCATTAAACTAAAGCAAAATAATAGGGGAGTTAATAAGCATTTATAAAGTAATTGATTCATCTGGTAGGATATAAGTGCTATTGTCTTTTTAAGCTGAATTACTCGGCCTAAATAGGTAGCATAAAGGTACTTAAAATATACCTGCATAAAAAAAGCCGCTCCTGATGATTCGGGAGCGGCTAGGGAAATTTTGAACTATTTCTAGAAACTTATAGGTTTCTAGTATCTCTTTCTAATTAGTATCTGTAGGCATCAGACTTGAACGGTCCTGCTTTAGGAATGCCTAAGTAAGCAGCTTGTTCAGTTGTTAATTCATCTAATTCAGCACCTACTTTAGCTAAATGTAAACGGGCAACCTTCTCATCTAAATGCTTAGGTAAAACGTAAACTTTATTTTCGTAGTTCTTATGGTTAGTCCATAATTCTATTTGAGCTAAGCTTTGGTTAGAGAAAGAGTTACTCATTACAAAGCTTGGATGACCAGTAGCACAACCCAAGTTGACTAAACGACCTTTTGCAAGAATGATAATCTTACGACCATTAGTCAATGTAACATGATCTACTTGTGGCTTA
>CANHLZ010000029.1 GCA_947461595.1 Bacteroidota bacterium
CAAGTAATTACGCACAAGCGTATTGTTACTACATTAGCTAAAGCAAAAGCTTTAAGAACTTATGTAGAGCCATTAATTACCAAAACAAAGAAAACAAGTAGCAAAGAGGAAATAAGCCACAACCACAGAGTTGTGTTTAGCTATTTGAATGATAAAGCCGCTGTAAAAGAGTTATTTACCGTGGTAGCACCTAAAATAGCTGCTCGCCCAGGTGGATACACTCGTATCATCAAATTAGGCATTCGTCCAGGGGACAATGCAGAAAAAGCAATGATTGAGCTAGTTGACTTTAACGAAGTGTATGGCAATTCAATAGCCACGGCTGGCGAACCTGCTAAGAAAACACGTCGTAGCAAATCAACGGCTACTGCTACTAAAAAAGCACCTGCTAAGAAGGCTAAGGAAGAAGCTCCAGCAGCAGACGCTGCTGAAACGGCTGCTGATTCACCTGAAACAGCTGCTGAATAATGATTTTAACGAATTAACATACAAGGCAAGACTAACCGTCTTGCCTTTTTTTTGCTCTTTTTCGCCATTTCTTTTGAATTAGACATAATGTTTAAAAGTTATTATGGAAAAGTAAAAAAATGTATCTTTTTTTGCATAACAAAACACGACAACCCAACTGAGCGCAAAACCAGCAATATTAGTTCTAGCCGATGGCCATGTTTTTCATGGCCAAGCCTTTGGTAAAATTGGAACCACCACTGGTGAAATTTGTTTTAATACAGGCATGACCGGCTACCAAGAAGTATTTACCGATCCAAGTTATACTGGACAAGTAATTATCATGAACAATGTGCATGTTGGTAACTATGGGGTAAAAGCAACAGATGTAGAAAGTAAGTCTGTAAAAATTCATGGTTTAATTGGAAGAAATTTAGAAGAAAAATTTAGTCGAGCCCAAGCCAATGGAAATTTAAACGAGTATTTAGTGGAGAATAATATTGTTTCCATTGAAGGTTTAGATACAAGAGCCTTAGTGATTCATGTGCGTAATTCGGGTGCCATGAATTGCATTATCTCTTCTGACAATTTAGATGTGGAGGCGTTGAAAGCGGAACTAGCTAAAGTGCCAAGCATGGATGGATTAGAATTAGCAAGTACGGTTAGTACGAAAGAAATTTATGAATTAGGAGATACTAACTCTACAATTAAAGTATCCGTTTTAGACTTTGGTGTGAAAGAACATATTTTACAATGCTTAGTAGATAGAGGGGCGCATGTAAGAGTGCATCCTGCTAAAACTGATTTTGCTACTTTAAAAGCATTTAATCCTTCGGGTTATTTTTTATCCAATGGTCCTGGAGATCCAGCACCCATGGACTATGCCATTAAAACCATTAAAGAGGTATTGAAAGAAAAGAAACCGGTATTTGGTATTTGTTTAGGACATCAGTTATTGGCATTGGCTAATGATATTCCTACTTTCAAAATGCATCATGGTCACCGTGGGTTAAATCATCCAGTAAAAAATGTCATTACGGGATTATGTGAAATCACCACCCAAAACCACGGTTTTGGGGTGGATCCAGATGCAGTGCGCAAACATCCTAATGTGATTGTTTCCCATGTGAATTTAAATGATGACTCTATTGAGGGTATTAAATTAAAAGATCGCCCTGCTTTTAGCGTACAATATCACCCCGAAGCAACACCTGGCCCACACGATAGTAGATACTTGTTTGATGATTTCGTATCTTTAATGAAATCGAATTAATTCATTTTATATTTCAAGCATGTTAGAAATTGCCATTATCAACGGACCTAACTTAAACTTATTAGGAAAAAGAGAACCTGATGTGTATGGGCATGCTAGTTTTGAGGATTTCTTAGAGCAACTTAAAAAAGACTTCCCAAAAGTAAATTTTACCTATTTTCAAAGTAATATAGAAGGGGAGATTGTTCAAGCCATTCAGTCTCATGGTTTTAATAAAAACGGCATCATATTAAATCCAGCTGCTTATACCCACACTTCTATAGCAATAGGTGACGCAGTAGCTGCGATAAAAACACCTGTCATTGAAGTACATATTAGCAATGTGCATGCAAGAGAGGATTTTAGAAAAATATCCCATGTTTCTGCTAAATCGGTTGGCTCCATTGTGGGCTTGGGTTTAAAGGGCTATGCGTTGGCTACAGAATGGTTTTTGGCCAAGGCGGAAGCGATTCAATAAGTTTTACTTACTTTTATCAGGCTATGGCATATCAAAAAAAGCTTTGGTGGCTTATCGGTATTTCGATGGTCGCTAAAATGATACTTTCTTTTTTCTTAGAACTAGGGAATGACGAAGTATATTATTATACTTATGCTATTCAGCCCGATTGGAATCATTTTGATCATCCTCCTATGGTAGGTTGGATGATTCGTATTTCTACTTTCAATTTACATTGGCTCTCTGCATTGTCCATGCGATGGGGTAGCTTAGTTTGTTCGGCTATTGCAACAATTGTAGTTTTTGAATCGGGTACTTTATTGAAAAATGAAAAGGCAGGTTGGATTGCTGCCTTATTATACAACTTATCTATTTATACCAGTATTATTGCAGGTTTGTTTGTGATGCCAGATAGCCCACAGTTATTATTTTTCTGTTTGAGTATTTATATGATGTTGAGTTGGGTAATGAAGCCGTATATTTTTTCTATGTTTGATTGGATTTTATTAGGCTTATTTGTCGGACTGGCCACCATGAGCAAAGTGCATGGATTGTACTTATGGGTTGGCTTTGGTTTGTTTATATTGTTTAATCAAATCAAAACGCTTAAAGAAAAAGGGCTTTACCTTGCTATCCTCGTTACATTGATTTGTATAGTGCCCATTGTTTATTGGAATTTTAAAAATGATTTTATTACTTATACTTTTCATTCCAAAAGGATAACGCATACGGGTATTTCCTTTTCTAGTTTTATACAACAAATAGGGGGCGAATTTTTTTATCAAAATCCATTGGTTTATATAGCCATTGTAATTGCTTTATTTAGAATTAAAAAAGTGAGGTATCAGGCTAAAAATACTCATGCTATTGATTTACTACTTTGGTTAAGTCTTCCGTTACTATTTATTTTTTGGACAATCTCTTTATTCAACTCTACTTTACCTCATTGGACTGGGCCAGCCTTTATCTCTTTATTTTTAATAGCAGGGGTGTATTGGTCTAGCTATTCTAGAAAATCCATACCCGTTCTCATAAGATTTGCTATTGGTTTTATGGGGATTGCTGTATTGGGTTTTGTGGTTATTGTAAAAGTATTTCCAACGCAGTTGGGTTCCAATAAAATAGAAAATTTAGGTGAATACAATCCCATTAATGATGTAACAGGCTGGGCCTATTTTAGCGAGGAGTTTAGTAAATTGGTCCATAAGGATGCAGAAGCGGGTAGAATGTCTAAAAATGCGCCTATTGTCGTACACAAGTGGTTTCCGGGGGGGCACTTGTTATTTTATACCGCTCCATTATTAAATGCAAAAGTGATTGCTATTGGTGCATTGGAGGATGTTCATAAATTTGCCTGGTTAAATCAAACACAAGAAAGTTTAAAAATAGGAGAGGATGCCTATTGTATAGTACCTTCTAATTTGCCTGCTCTTCCTTCTACTTTATATGGGACTTATTTTACCAGTATTCAAGCGCCAGATACCATTCCTATTGTCAGCAAAGGCGTCTTGTTAAGAAATTTTTATGTGTATCGATTAAAAGGCTGTAAGTTATTGCCTCCTTCTATTTTACAAGTAAATACTAAAGGCCTTATAAAGTAAGATAGGGCAGCATTAAAAAGTAAATTTATCAAAATCTTTTCGGTAGGAAATACTTACCCCTTGTCGGTTCCTTCGACCTAAACTACTTCCACTAATATCCAAGCTATTCCTATTAAAGATAATGGCCCTTAATTTTCGATCATCTGTTAAGATAAATTCAATATTTAAATCAGGCAACCATTGAAAATTACCATTTTGGATGGCGGTACTGTTTTGTACATTAAAATCTAAGTCTCCACCAACATTTACAATTATTTTATCGTTTAAAAAGCTACGGCCTAATTTTAAATTTACTCTTTGACGATCAATTTTATTCGCATTAATAGCAATGCCGGCACCTGAAGGGTCTAATAAATTGGCGCTATTGTATACAGAGGAGCCTACATCAAATCTTAGACTTTTATCGCCAGTCACCTTATTTAAAAGGGTAGTAATTGATTTATTAATTTCCTTGGTTAATAGTTGTGAGATGGTATTGATGCCAATGGAAGTAACTGTATAAGCATTATTATTGTTGCCACTGCCATTACTAAAACTTACTGGAGCGAATGAATTAAAAACAATTAGAAAAGACACTTGTTTCAATATTTCGTTATCGTCACGCTCCAGCCTGGTAATAAATTGTGAGAATTCGTTATCAGAACTAATGGGGTTACCTTGCGGGAATGCTAAAGAAAATCGAATGTCGGGTTGCGCTAATTTGTTTCTTAAAGCAGCAATTACATATACATTGCCTCTATAAGTTCTTACGGCATTGCTAAAATTGGCAGTACCCACTAATTCATTTAAACTTACCCTTTGCGCTGTATACCTAGCGTCAATGTGTATATCTGCTTGATAAGGATTGCCTGTCCATTCAATGTAATTACCTGCTTCTGGAATTAATTCAAAAGGTTTCTTAATAAATGACTGAAAATTAAAGTCGTATTTGCCCGATTCGATATTGTATTTACCTCTTATGGTTAAGGGTTCGATATTGCCTACTCTAATTTTAATTCGACCATTCCCCACTGCTTTAATTACATCCCCAGTTAGTTCGTCCATAATCACATCAATCTGTGTTTTGTTATTAGCAGTCACGTCTAAATCTACCACTAAGTTGTAGGAAGGGGCATCGGCACTTTGTATGGCGGTTTTACCAAATTTCTTGAAAACTATAAAATCTGACTTACCACTTTCTTTACTCGTTGAATTTGGTAAATAAATATGGGAGCTATCGTTGATGTCTGCACTAATAACCATTTTAATATTTTCTTCTGGTCCCTTTATGGTCATAGCCGCTTTTCCAACCGCGTGACCATAAAAATTTGAATTGTCTAATGGGTCAGTACTTAATAGTTCAATTTTTGGGCTACTCATTTCCATATCATATTCTAAATGAGTAAAGCCTTGGTTGAGAATTTTGCCCTTAAAAGTAGCTGGCCTTTGTAAAGCATCTTTTAGTTCGACCGTTCCAAAATCAAGGCCTTCCTCTGTAAAACGAATCGTACTGCTATCTATAAAATATTTAACCTTCGTGTAGTCTACCGTGAAGGAACTATTTTGAATGGTCGCAGATCCTAATAAGTAGGGATTTTCAATTCTACCACCGAAATGTATTTGTCCATTGGCTTTCCCTTCTAAATTGGTAAGGACGTTGCCAATAAATTGTTGTACCAAACTAAATTTTGAATGGTACAAATACAATGTAGCATCTAATGGGTTTAAGCTATCTTTTATGGAATAATTCCCATTGGCGCTTAAATTATATTCCGAATTAGGACAAGTAAAAGAGAAGGGGATAATTCCTTTTGAATTTTGATAACCAGCTTTTAGTAAAGTGAGTCCTATGGAATCATTATTGAAACTAAATTGGTCTATTTTTAAATCTGATTTAAATTCAATGTCATTGATTATGTTTTTAAACTGAATTTTCCCATTGGTAAGCCCTTCCAATTTTGGGTAATCAAAAAATAGTTTGGTAAAATCGCCTAAAATGATATTTTTTAATTCCAATTGAAGGCCATTGGCTTCTGTAGTTGAATTAGAAAAAACAAACTCTTGTATTCCTTGAGTAAATTTGAAGTTAGTAGCGCTGGTATTGCTTTTTCTTAATACCAAAATTCCATTTTGGTTAATGGTCCATTTTTTTTGGTTCAATATAAAATAGGAAGGTTGCCATTTCATAGAAATGCCGTCTGCATAAGTATGTATGGTCGCATTTAAATCAATTTGCCCTAAAGCACTTTTGCTTTTTCCTGTAATACTGATATTGGAAACGTCTTTACTGCTATGTAAGGTGATATTAGATTGGGTATAGGAGGTACTATCAGAAAATTGAAAAGCGCCTGCCGTTATAAATAAATGTAATGAATCCTTTGTACCCCTACTCCTTAGATCTCCCTCTTTGATAGTGTAGGTATCCCAGCTAGCGTAGGGGAATTTTCCTTGCAAGGCAATGGTTTGCTTTTCGGTATTGATGGAGCCAGTTATTGAAATATTATTGAAGCCAGACAATGATTTATTAAAAAGGCGTATATATGGTTCAAAATAATTTGTTTTAACTTGAATTTGAAAAACTTGGTTACTAGGTGTGCTTTTTGGAGCTGGGATATAAGTGGGCAAGTAACGCTGCATAAAATATTGAACACTTGCTGGCAAATGCAAAATATTAAACTTGCCAATAATACTAGCTTGTAGGTCATCGCTGGCGATACTTATTTTTTTTACTCCATTCTCAATACTAGATTGGATATTTAAAGAGTCAAAACTAACTGTATTGGCAGTGGACTTTAACTTTCCATTATAAAATTTTGCATAGCCTATAAAATTATCTATACTATCCCCTTCAAAATTAACATCTAGTAATCCGGTAAGTTGTGTATTATTATTTGCCAAATTTAAATCTCCTAAATTGGCATACAAAAGGTCGCCCACCGCATTAATTTTAGGCTTCTTATTATTAAATACCAATTCTATATTGCTAATAAAACTAATATTGGGGTCTTTAACACTAAGCATCCCATTGAATGATTTTTTTTGAAATACCCCATTGGTGCTAATATTTGAATAACTGTATTTGTTAAATTCAATGGAGTCGATATTCCCTTGAATATTGGTTTTTAAATTTTCTATATTAAAGGAGCTTCCTGCAATTTTGCCTTTAAAGTTCAACAAGCCCAGGCTGTTTACATTTAGTATTTTTCCAATATTTAAATGATGTGTGTATAGAGATCCTTCGTAGCTTGGTTCTGCATGTTCTGGAAATTTCAATCTTATTTCTGTGGCCAA
Organism: Bacteroidota bacterium; assembly: GCA_947461595.1. Taxonomy (GTDB): domain Bacteria; phylum Bacteroidota; class Bacteroidia; order Chitinophagales; family Chitinophagaceae; genus Sediminibacterium. The sequence goes on from CANHLZ010000029.1 coordinate 7,028, forward strand.
AGAACCCAATGGAAATTCAATTTTGCCTTTTGTTACAAAGTCGTAAAAAGTGCCTTTGAAATCACCTTTAAAATTTAGATTGTTAATACTATCAACATTAATGTCATGTGTTTGCTTTAAACTTGGTAACCAATTGGCTAGATCATTGTAATTGGTTTTAGCAGTAACATTACTAAAGTTGATAAGGGTATTTCTCATGTCTGGTATGCCTTTCATGGAGAAGCTACCACTAACTGCCGAGTTATTGTACTTTGCGCTAAAGTCTTTTGTTTCAAAATTGGCAACGGTACCTGTAAAATGAAAACTAGTAATTAATTTTTTATGAAAGGAAGACATGGAGGGGGTAAAGTAAGCAATGTCATCGGTTGCGACTGCTGCATTGGTAAGATGCGCTTTCATAGTTACCTTTTGGATGTAATTATTAAAGTCGTTACCAAGAGATCGGTATTGCATTGCATAATAGTTTTCTATGGTACTATTATTTGTTTTTAAATGCAAAGAGCTAAACTCCATTATTTCTGGAGTTAGTTTAAAATTGGTCAGTAATTTTTTTATTTCAAACCCAGATTGTTCTTTGACACTTAAGTTTACTTTTGCTTTAATGGTATCTTTATTAAAAGAGATATTTTTAATATTTGCATTAATGTCTTGCATGCGAATATGGTCACCATCAAAATAGGTGCTTGGTTTATTGTAGCCATTTTCTATCCAGAATTTTCCTTTTACTATTTGTAATTCATTGGCAAAAAGATATAGGTTTTGTGAATTAAAGTAGAGCTCTCCTTTTTTTCTTTTGGGTTCTATTACTTTGGCTAAAGTGTCTTTTCCTATGTAGGATTGGATTGTAAAATTTGGCTTATTAAGTATCACTTGATCAATGATTAGACTGTCTTTAGCAAAAGATCGGATAGTAGTTAAAACATTTTTAGCGGTAAATTCCATGTTTTGTCCCTTCCATTGATCTTCTTGTGTAATTAGCAAGTTTGAAAAATCTATTTTTTGAATATCAAAATTGGAATTATTTTTAGAACTACTGGATTGAGCAGTTAGATAGTCCTGAATGAATGTATAATTCCATTTACTATTGCTGCGCTTTAATTTAATTTTAGTATCAGACAAGCCAATATATTTTATAATAGGTAGGGCATTTGAAAATACAAGATCGCTTAATCGCAATTTTAAAGAACTAGTATAAAATAAGGTGTCTTTGTTTTGATCTCTTATAATGATTTCTTGTATATCTAATTTGTCAAACAAAGAAAATCGAACCTGACCTAATTTGACTTCTGTCCCAATGGCCATAGAGAAGCGTTGCGCAAGGGTAGAAGCAATATTGTTTTGAATAGAAGGAACGAGTAATAATAAATAAGCAAGTAGGAATAATCCTACCATGCTAGCAGCAATAATTCGAAGTAAAGCGAGCTTATTTTTTAACAAGAAATGGGTTTTTGTAAAAATACAAAAATGTGCTCTAATAATAGGTACAAAATACCTCTAAAAGTAATTAGATACTTAGTATAGTTTGAATGTCTATTGGTAAAAAATTTACCAATTAATAACCTGCAACACTATCATCTCCTCTTTTATCTCCAGCCGCAATTCGCTTGCCATTGGATGAAATTTGGACACCATCCATTCTACCAAAATGGCCTCTTTTTAAGGTATTATAACCCATCGCTTTTAATGCTTTTTCCGTTTCCTCGGGGAATTCAGTTTCTAGCATAATATTGTCTGGGATCCATTGGTGATGAAATCTAGGCTCATCTATAGATTGTTTTAAAGACATTTTGAAGTCGATGATACCAATTAAGCCTTCATATACTTGATTGGGAATAGTAGTCCCACCGGGTGTGCCTATAGTTAAATAAGGTTTATTATTTAAGGTGACTAAGGTGGGTGCCATTGAACTAAGCATTCTTTTACCAGCTTGAATGGAATTGGCTATTCCACCAATGGCTCCATACATATTGGGTACGCCTGCTTTTAAACTAAAGTCATCCATTTCATTGTTTAAAATAAATCCAGCGCCAGCAACAATAGTCTTGTTTCCGTAAGAATCATTTAAAGTGGTGGTAATAGCCACCATATTGCCCTCTTTATCAATGATGCTAAAATGCGTGGTTTGTTCACTTTCGTGAATTTGGCCTGCATTCGTAATTTTACTACTTCCTTTAATACCTGGTTGATAATCGGCCATCCTTTGTTTTAAATAATGGTCACTAACTAAAGTTTTAGTAGGTACTTTCCAAAAATCCGGATCACCCATATGTTCTGCTCTATCGGCATAAGCTCTGCGCTGCGCTTCCACCATTAAACTTACTGAGGCTGCGGTATTGTGTTCCATTTTTGAAATATCAAAAGGGGCAATTAATTTCATCATTTGTGCCAATAAAATTCCACCACTAGATGGGGGTGCAAAGCTGATGATATGATGATCTTTGTAATCAAATTCAATCGGCTTTCTAAATTTGGGGCTATATTTTTTTAAATCTTCTAAAGTTATAATGCCTCCACTGTGCGACATTTCTTTAACGATATAATCAGCTGTGGGGCCCTCATAAAATCCTGCAGCTCCTTTTTCTTGAATTCTTTTTAATGTTAGGGCTAATTCGGGCTGTATCAAAGTATCACCTGCTTTCCAGATTTCTTTTTTAGTAAAGGCGCTCTCAGAAGAACTATTTTTAATAAAATTATTTCGATTGGCATTCAAGCCTTTTGCTTCACTTTCAGAAATAACAAATCCAAATGCAGCCAATTCGATAGCGGGTTCAATTAATTTTGCCAATGGTATTTTTGCATAAGCATGTATACTCAACATACCTGCTACACTGCCTGGTATTCCAGACGCCATGGCACCTCTGGTGGATTTATTAGGGTAAGGGTTTCCATTTTCATCCAAATACATATCTCTAGAAGCTTTTGCAGGGGCTTCCTCTCTATAATCTAAACCTATCAATTCCCCATTGGTTTTTCTTGCCAACATAAACCCGCCTCCTCCAATATTTCCTGCTGCAGGAAACACAACGGCTAAGCTAAATTGAACTGCAATAGCTGCATCAAATGCATTGCCACCGTCTTGCATGATTGCGGCACCCACCATACTTGCCAGTGCATGTGCAGAAGATACTGCAGCATGCTCAAAAGTTTTTTCTTTAGCAATTTCGTATTGATAAGGATTGATATTAGTGTGTGCTTTGAAAAAGTCTTGACCAAAACTTAAGGTGGTCATTAAGGGTAGAGCAAAAAGAGTTATGCTAATTGCCAATTTTGATTTAATGGTTCTTTTTTTCATATTAAATAAGAATGAACAAGTAAATTACTTAAATATTTAGGATTCGACAAATTAGCCATTCTCTTTGTGCAAAACTAGTTGCAATTACCCCAGTTTTGAGCGCAAATTTTCTTATTTTTATAAACCTATAACAATTAATGAAAACAGCTGTATGCGTATATTTTATAATATTTTAATTGCCAGTTTATTTTTTTCAATTGTAGTAAAAGCGCAAAAACCAAGTGGGGAAATACTTGCCCAAATCAATAAGCTTACAACGGTTGGGAGTGTCCTATACATTGCTGCGCATCCGGATGATGAGAATAATAGTTTTTTACCTTATTTGACCAAACAAAGAATGTTTAGAACAGCTTATTTAAGTTTAACAAGAGGAGATGGGGGTCAAAATTTAATTGGTAAAGAACAGGGGATAGAATTGGGTATGATTAGAACACAGGAATTACTGGCCGCCAGAAGAATCGATGGGGCTGAACAATATTTTTCATCGGCCTATGAATTTGGTTTTAGCAAATCTTCAGAGGAAGCTTTGCGCATTTGGGACCATAATAAAGTATTAAGTGATGCTGTTTTAGTGATTCGTAAATTTCAACCAGACATTATTATAACCCGTTTCCCAAGAGATGCACGTGCAGGTCATGGTCATCATTCCGCCTCTGCTATTATTGCGAATGAGGCTTATTTGGCAGCAGCTGACCCTACTCAGTTTCCCGAACAATTTAAATTAGGGCTAGTGCCTTGGAAAGCGAAAAGAATTTTATGGAACACTTTTAATTTTGGCTCGATCAACACCACCAATAACAATCAATTAAGACTAGAAGTAGGGGGCTACAATGCTGTTATAGGAAAAAGTTATGGAGAGATTGGAGCCGAAGCTAGGACCATGCATAAAAGCCAAGGGGAAGGAAGACCTCGTCGCAGAGGGGCTATTTATGAATTTTTTGAATTAACTGGGGGGGACTCAGCCAAGCAAGATATCATGGAGGGCGTGAATATAGGATGGAGTAAAATAACGACCAATGAAAAAGAAGCAATTGTAATTGAAAATAAGATCAGCACTATTGCAAAACAATTTCAAACTGAAAATCCATCGGCATCAGTGGCTGCATTGGTTAATTTATACAAGCAAATACAAGGATTGCCCATTTCCAAATGGAGGAATTATAAATTAGAGGAAGTAAAAAATTGCATAAAAGATTGCGCTGGTTTATTTATTGAAGCGACTACTCAACAACAGCAAGTAGTGCAAGGAGAAAATGTGAAACTTCAATTTTTATTGAATCAGCGATCTATGGTAGATGCAAAATTAATTACCGTTAGTTGGCCACAAGGAACTGATTCTACATTGAATAAATCACTGACGTACAATGAAAATATTCAGCTTGATTATACTTTTAAAGTACCTGCTAGTTTTCCCATTTCACAACCTTATTGGTTGGTGCAGCCTAAAACAGAAGGCATGTTTGTAGTCACCAATCAACAATTGATTGGAGACGCAGAAAATGAGCCTGCTTTTAAAGTAGGGGTATTAGTCCAAATCAATGATCAAACTTTTAACTTTACTATTCCATTACAATATAAGGTAACCGATCTAACTAAAGGGGATGTATACGAACCCATCGTGGTGGTGCCTAATCATGAAATTAAATACGACAAGGAAGTGTATTTAAAACAAAGAGGTCAATCTATTTCCATAGGCTATCAGGACTTGCATCAGGGAATAGCGAAGCAAATGAATGTAGCTATGCAATCGGCCAAGGATGCGTTGCCCACTGCGCCTGAAGATGTGTATACCAAAAACATTCAATATGACCATATTCCTACCTTGACTTATTTCCCTACCGCCACTACTAAAATTTTGGAGACAACTGTAATCACTAAGCCAGCTAAAGTGGGCTATATTGATGGAGCAGGAGATAAATTACCTGAAGCCTTAATGGAATTAGGCTACCAAGTAACCTTACTTAAAGAGTCTGATATTAATTTAGATAAACTAAAACAATTTGATGCTGTAGTGGTAGGTATTCGTGCGTATAATATGTTGGAATATTTAACTGATAAAAACGACATTGTGAATGCCTATATTGAACAAGGAGGCAATTGGGTGGTTCAATATTTAAAAAGCAATCAAGTGGGGTTAAAAAAAGTAAAGATTGGGCCTTATTCATTTACGGTTAATTCGGGCCGAAGAGTTACTCAAGAAGAAGTGCCTGTTCAATTTATAACACCGGCACACTCAGTGCTTAATTTTCCTAATAAAATATCTGCTGCTGATTTTGAAAATTGGGTACAGGAAAGAAGTACCTATCAAGCAGAAAATGTAGATGCACATTTTGAAGCGCCATTGGCGATGAGTGACAAAGGGGAGCCAGTATCCAATGGTAGCTTATTAATTGCACCTTATGGAAAAGGGAATATGGTGTATTTAAGTTTGGTACTCTTTAGACAACTCCCCGCTGGAAATGCAGGCGCCTATAAACTATTATCCAATTTAATTTCTTTACCCAAACATTAATTCAATGAGGCGTAACGTAAGCATATTTACTTTATTAGTAATTGGATTAGCCATAGGGTGGATGATCAAGAATGTCAAAATTGGACTTATTATTGGACTCGTTTTGGGCTTGCTCATTAGTGGCATTGGGACGAGAAGTAAATAATACTGATGCGCTAGTTAAATAGTACTTATTCTTCAACTGCAGTCGATTCTCCAATCCATTTCATTTTCTTTGCTATCCAATAGGCCAACAAGCCTAAGCTAATTACAACTAGACCACTTAGCATCATTTTTTTGCCAGTAGAAATAAAGATGCCTACCCAAATGATGATGGCTAAAAAAAGGGGCAATGGGTATAGTGGCATCTTCCAGGGGAAAAAATCTTTTCCTTTTCTTTTATACAATAATAAAAGTCCAATAGCCTGTCCAATAAATTGTATTAAAATACGCATGGCTAAAATAGCATCAATCACTTCTTTTAATCGAAACAATAAACTAAAAACAAAAGCGATACCTCCTAAAACCAATAAAGACCTATGTGGAAAATGTAATTTAGGATGCAGCGTACCAAAAAAGGGAAAAAAGGATTTGTTTTTTGCTGCAGCATAGGGTATTCTACTATAACCCAATGTAGCGGAGAATAGAGAAGAGAAAGCAACCATCAAAATTAATACGGTTGCAAATGCTCCGGCAGTTGGTCCGTATAAAGTTTTAATATAATCACTTACCACAAATTTACTATTGACAATCGTTTGAAAGGGCAGTACACTAGCTACACTGATGTTCATGGCTAAATACAAAATGGCAATACCTGTTATGGAAATAAACATACTTCTAGGAATATTTTTACTAGGGTTCTTGATTTCCCCTCCCAAATGGCAGACATTATAATAGCCTAAATAACTATAAATGGTTTTAACACTGGCAAAGCCTAATGCCGCAACAAATCCATGTTGCAGACTAAATCCATCATTAATATGTCTGATGGGCTCCATAAAATTGCCATGCATAATCCCACCGCCTATGATCCATGCCATGGTGCATAAAACAATTACCCATAAAAAAACAGAAATTTTTCCTATCGATTCAATTTTTCGGTACAATAATAGAATCACAAGAATCACCACCAAGCCACTCAATGCTTTTTCTTGTATAAAAGATAAATGAAAAAAGTAATTGGCATATTGTGAAAATCCAATTGCGGCAGAAGCAATTACAAGAGGTGCTTGAATCATGGTTTGCCAAACAAATAGAAAACTCATTAAGGAACCTGCCTTTTCTCCGTAACCTTCTTTTAAAAAATGGAAACTACCACCGGCTCTTGGTAAAGCTGCCCCTAATTGACTCCATACCATAGCATCTAAATAAGAAAGCAGTGCACCAGCTACCCAGGCATATAAAAAATAGGGGCCAGCCATGATTTGAGCTACCACACTTAAAACAACAAATGGGCCAATGCCCACCATATCAATCATGTTGATGGCGGTTGCATGTAAAAGACTTAATTTGCGTTCTAAATTTGGAGTTTGGCTCATAGTGTTGGTGTACAAGATAATAAAAATACTATAAAATGGATGCGAATTTTAAGACAGTACAATGGGCGGATACTATTTCTATATATGAAGTAAATATTAGACAGTATACCCCAGAAGGTACTTTTAAAGCATTCCAAAAATATCTTCCTCGTTTAAAAGATATGGGTGTAGAGGTGATTTGGTTGATGCCCATTACGAGTATAAGTGAAAAAGTTCGTAAAGGAAGTTTGGGTAGCTATTATGCATGTAGTAGTTATACTAAAATTAATACTGAGTTTGGCAATGAACATGATTTAATTGACCTCGTTACCAATGCCCATCATTTGGGTATGAAAGTAATCATCGATTGGGTGGCCAATCATACGGGTAGACAACATGAATGGATGCAGCAGCATCCAGAATGGTTTACGAGAGATGAACAGAGTAATTTTACAGAACGCAATGGTTGGGAGGATGTAGTAGATTTAAACTATAATAATAATGAAATGCGGGCAGCCTTAATTGGGGCTATGCAATATTGGGTTCGTGATTTTAAAATAGATGGTTTTAGATGTGATATGGCGCATTTGGTTCCGCTAGATTTTTGGGTGTCTGCAAGAACTGCTTGTGAAACCATTAAGCCTTTATTTTGGTTGGCAGAATGTGATCAGGCCGAATATCATTTAGTTTTTGATACAAGTTATGCTTGGGGCTGGATGCATGCCTCTGAAAAAGTGGCTAAAGGGGAAGCCAACATCAATGACATCTACAATGTGCTTCAAAGTTATCATCAATATCCTGCTGGGGCCATGAAATTATTTTTCACTTCCAATCACGACGAAAATTCCTGGAATGGAACGGAAGCTGAAAAATTTGGGCCGGCTGCAAAGCCATGGGCAGTATTTACATTTACCTGGAAAGGAATACCATTAATCTACAGTGGGCAGGAATTACCCAATGAAAAACGACTGGCCTTTTTTGATAAAGATGTTATTGAATGGACCCCTTCACCAAAGCTACATGAGTTTTATAAAATCCTTATTAGTTTAAGAAAGTCACATGCTTGTATTACCCAAGGGAGCACTTATAATTTACCCACCCAAGGAGAAAGAACTATGGCTTATCTTAGGTATGATACGCTAACGCCTTCTAAAGAAGTAATATTGGTAGTACTTAATTTAGGAGACCAGGTGCAAAAAATAAAGTTTGACCATGAATTACTAGTAGGGGAGTTTAAAAACATTTTCTCCCACCTAAGCTTTACTTTTAATAAAGAAGTAGCATTTGAGTTAATGCCAGGAGATTACTTTGTGTACGTAAAAGCTTAGTTTCTTTTGGCTTGTTGAAATTCTACAAATTCAATCATTTCCTCTAGGGAGAAACTACTTAAATTTTGAGCGGCAGTTAAACCAGCCTTTTGAGCCACCAATACGCCATACTTACAATCATCAAATCCCTCCACCGAATGGGCATCTGGATTAATAGAAATTAGCACATCGCTTTTTAAAGCCGAAGGAATAAAACGCCAGTCCATATCCAATCTTCTGGGATGCGCATTAAGTTCTATTACCACATTATTATTAGCACAAGCTTCTATAATGGCTTCATGATCTACTGGATATCCTTTTCTACTTAAAAGCAATCTACTTGTTAAATGGCCTAATATGCTTGTGTAGGGATTTTGAATAGCACTCATTAAACGCGCCATTGCTTTTTCTTCTGTCATCTTTAAATTAGAATGAATAGAAGCGATGACGATATCAAAGCTTTCCAATACCTCATCGGGGTAATCTAAGCTGCCATCATTTAAAATATCCGACTCTATGCTTTTAAAAATAACAAAAGGGGCTAATTTTTTATTGAGTGCTTCAATTTCTTTATGTTGAGCCCTTATCCTGTCCACTTGTAAACCATTGGCATAGAAAGCCGATTTGGAATGATCGCTGATGACCAAATATTCATAGCCTTTTTCTATAGCTGCTAAAGCCATTTGTTCTATCGAATGTACTCCGTCACTCCAAGTACTATGCGAATGTATAATTCCTTTGATGTCTTCTTTTTGAATGGTGGCTTTGAGTGCATGGGTTTTAACTTGCTCAATAATGGCCGGATCTTCTCTTTGAGCAGGGGGGATGAAAGGAATCCCCAATTGTTCGAAAATAGAATGTGGATAAATATTTTTAAAATTTTTATCAAAAAGAGGGTTTTCGGCCCATTTTTTTAAAAATTCGGGGGAACAGGACAATCTGAAGTCGGTCCAATGAAATGATTCTGGGGTGCTCAACCACCACCTAATTTCAAAATTATCTGCGCCTTGGCAGCTAATAAAATCTTCTTTTTTTGAAACCTTAAATTCTTTTTCTACCAACCAGTCGGTTAATTTTTTTTCATTGGTAGTGGTTACAATTTCTAAAAATTCTAAACTTTCCATTTGTCTTTTATAAGCACCCGAAACTTCATGCAAGTCATTTGGGAAATATTTTTGTAAGGCTTCTTTTAAGGTAGTAACTAAATTTTCCACTTGTTGGTATAGATAACTTCCTTGATGTTGAAGAAAATATTCTAAGCTGTCTTGAATGTTTTGTTGTGTCTTCGCACCAAAACCTTTGTAGTTAATTAATCTGTTTTCTTGACAAGCATAAAGCAGTTCGCCAATGCTTTCAATTTCTAATTCTTTCCAAATGGTTCTAATTTTTTTTGGACCTAATCCTTTTATTTTAATAAGTTCAATGATACCAGGAGGTGTTTTTTCGATGTAAGTAGTTAGCAAGCTAAGTTCCTTATTTTCAATGAGTTGTAATATTTTTTGACCTATCGCTTCACCAATTCCTCTGATCGCAAATAATTCATTGGATGACATTTCAGCAACAGGTTCTGTTAGTTTATCCAGTGTAAATGCTGCATTGGAATAGGACTTTATTTTGAATTCATTTTCACCATGAATGTCCATGAGTTTACTTAGTAAAGAAAAGTATTCTGCGATTTCGTAGTTGTTCATTAGTAATGTAAAGTATAAAAAATATTTCAAAAAAAAATCCCCTC
>CANHLZ010000030.1 GCA_947461595.1 Bacteroidota bacterium
AATTGCTATTTTTGTAAAGTTAGTTTAGAATCATTTTAGTCAAATAAAATGTTTTGACTCACCAGCATTTAACCAATATAAATACAAGCATCATTGGAACCTATTTCCGCGTTGAACGCACTTAAAAATCGACCTAAATCGTCGACCCTACAAATTACACGTAGCTCTAAACTTTTCAAAACCATTATCCAGGCTATCCAAGATAAAAAAGGCGAGAACATTGTTAGCCTAGATCTTAAAAAAATTCACGAAGCTACTTCTGATTTTTTTATTATTTGTGAGGCCAGTAACACCACTCAGTTAAAAGCCATTGCCGATTTTATAGAATATGAGGTAAAGACCAAATGTGCCGAAATGCCTTATAAAAGCGAAGGCAAGCAAGCAGCACAATGGTTGCTCATAGACTATATTAATGTGGTCGTACATATTATGCATCCAGAAGCAAGGAGATTCTATCAATTGGAAGAAATGTGGAGCGATGCCGATATTAAAATGCATGAATTAAAAAACTAATTTTAAAAGTTGTTGTTATAATAGACAACATAGATACAACTGAAGCAAATGATACCTGATAATAATTCAAATAAACAAGGCCAAGGGCCTAAATTGCCAAAATTCAATATCTATTGGATTTATGGGTTAATTGCCATTTCCTTATTGTCTGCACGCTTTTTTCAAATGGCACCAGACATTACCACTACTACCGAACAAGAGTTTAAGCAAATCATGTTACTAAATGGTGATGTGGAGCGTCTAGACTTTGTTGACAATAAACAAACAGTTCGTGTGTACATTAAACCGGATAGCATAGAGAAAGATTTTTATGTTCAAAAGTTTAAAGCCAAAATGACTAAAGCCAAAGTAAAGGGCGTCCCTTTATTTGAGTTTAGCGTTACCGATTGGAATAGTTTTAACAGCCGATTACAAAAATTTTACGAGCAAAATAATATTACAGAGATACCGCAAAACACGATTAAAGAAGGAGAATGGTTTGGACCTATTGCCAACACTGTTTTTTCCTTGGTGTTAATTGTGGTGGTTTGGGTTTTATTGATGCGCAAAATGGGTGGCGGCGCAGGAGGAAGTGGTGGAGGACCTGGCGGCATATTTAATGTAGGCAAATCAAAAGCGACATTATTTGAAAAAGGAGGTACCAAAGTTAATATCACTTTTGCCGATGTGGCCGGATTGGAAGAAGCGAAAGAAGAAGTGATGGAGATTGTTGATTTTTTAAAACAACCCAAAAAATATACAGCCTTAGGTGGTAAAATTCCTAAAGGCGCATTGTTAATAGGCCCTCCAGGTACGGGTAAAACTTTATTGGCCAAAGCCATGGCGGGGGAAGCGCAGGTTCCTTTCTTTAGTTTGAGTGGATCTGACTTTGTGGAAATGTTTGTAGGCGTAGGAGCAAGTCGTGTGCGTGATTTATTTAAGCAAGCGCGTGAGAAAGCACCTTGTATTATTTTTATTGATGAGATTGATGCGATTGGTCGTGCGCGTGGCAAGAATGCCATGATGAGTAACGATGAGCGTGAAAATACGTTGAATCAATTATTAGTAGAGATGGATGGTTTCGGTGGCGACACTGGAATTATTATATTGGCTGCTACGAACCGTCCTGATGTTTTAGATTCTGCATTATTAAGACCAGGCCGTTTTGATCGTCAAATTTCCATTGATCGTCCAGATGTAAAAGGTCGTGAAGAAATATTTAAAGTGCATTTAGGTCCTATTAAAGTTTCTGAAAATTTAGACGTGCATAAATTAGCAGAACAAACTCCAGGGTTTGCGGGTGCTGATATTGCCAATGTTTGTAATGAAGCAGCTTTGATTGCAGCGCGTAAAGGTAAAACGGGCGTGGAGATGAAAGATTTTCAAGATGCTATTGATAGAGTTATTGGCGGATTAGAAAAGAAAAATAAAATTATTTCTAAAGAAGAAAAAGAGGTCATTGCTTATCACGAAGCAGGGCACGCTATCTGCGGCTGGTTTTTAGAGCATGCATATCCTTTATTAAAAGTAACCATTGTACCAAGAGGTACTGCTGCATTAGGCTATGCACAATACACGCCTAAAGAGCAATACTTATATACCATTGAGCAATTAACGGATCAAATGTGTATGACTTTGGGAGGCCGTGCTGCGGAGCAAATTTTCTTCGGGAAAATATCTACAGGCGCTTCTAATGATTTACAACAAATTACCAAAATGGCTTACTCGATGGTCACTACTTACGGCATGAATGAAAAAATTGGTAACGTAAGTTTCTATGATCCTTCTCAAGAAAATACTTTCCAAAAACCATTTAGTGAAGAAACTGGAAAAATAATTGATGAAGAAGTTCGTAAAATGATTGATGCTGCTTATCACCGCACCCTTGATTTATTAACTTTGAGAAAAATGGAAGTAGAAAAATTAGCCAAAGAATTATTAGACAAAGAGGTTTTACATAAGAGTGATGTGGAAGCTTTAATTGGCATGCGTCCATATGAAGAAGAGAAGGTGGTCACTTTTGATGTAGAGGAACCTGCTAAAGTGGAAGAAGCTGCAAAGGAGGCAACCCCTACTGAAGCAGTTGCTCCTGAATCAACCCTAACAGAACCTAATGCTTAAGTTTTGAACTTATTTTAATGGAATCAAAAGGCGCTAGAGCAAACATATTAAACAAGATTACTAAGGCTTTAAAAAGTCCTGTAGTCATGCCATTCCCTGAGCAAAATTCTGACAGACCTGTTTTTATTCCAACCGCGAATGAATTAGCTATTGACTTTGCACAAAAATTCACAGAATTATTAGGAAAATTTATTTATTGCGTTGATGAAGCAGAGTTAGTGAATAAATTGGCTCAATTAATTCATGCTCAAAAATGGGAGAAAATTTATTCTCTTGAGTCAGGCTGGTTAGAAGACATGAAAGAATTTAGTTTTGATCCAGTGACTACCGACGACTTAGCAGCCTGTGATGCTTCCATCACTTTATGTGAGCACTTAATAGCAAGAACGGGCACGATTGTTTTAAGCAGTCAACAATTAAGTGGAAGAACGACCAGTGTTTACGCACCCATTCATATATGTATTGCTTATTCGCATCAATTGGTTTTTGATATTTCAGATAGCCTGGCTCAATTTAAAAAAGAATCAGATGCACTTCCTTCTATGATTAGTTACGCAACAGGGCCAAGTCGTACTGCGGATATAGAAAAAACCTTAGTAGTAGGCGTTCATGGCCCTAAAGAAGTATATTGTTTTTTAGTTGAAAAGCATTTAGATTAGTATTTTTAGTAGCATATTTTATTCATTATAATAACTGGCTTCATGGAATTAGTGGCAGGAAAAAAAGTATATTTTTTATCTGATTTTCATTTAGGGGCACCTAATGAATTCACTAGCCGTGAACGCGAGGACCGTTTGGTTCGTTTTTTGAATGTGGCCAAGCAGGATGCTGCAGCTATTTTCATCGTTGGAGATATATTTGACTTTTGGTTTGAGTACAAAACGGTGGTCCCTAAAGGGTTTGTTCGACTTTTAGGCTGTTTGGCACAAATTGCTGATGCGGGTATTGCACTACATATTTTTACCGGAAATCATGACTTATGGATGAAAGATTATTTAAGCAAAGAATTAAATGCTCAAGTATACTTCGATCCCCAGATTTTTAAATTAGGCACCCAGCAATTTTTTATTGGACATGGAGATGGCTTGGGCCCAGGCGATAAAGGATATAAATTTATTAAGAAAATATTTACCAATTCTATTTGTCAATTTTTATTTCGTTGGCTTCACCCTGACGTGGGAATTCAATTGGCCAATTATTTTAGTGGCAAAAGCAGAGCAAAAACAGGCAGCTCCGATGAAGTATTTTTAGGGGAAGACAAAGAGTGGCTAATTGTTTACTCCAAACAAAAAGCCAAAGAACTGAATGTGGATTATTTTATTTTTGGTCACCGACATTTTGCCATTGATTTACCTATCAATGAAAGCACTCGTTATATTAATTTAGGTGATTGGCTAAGATTAAATACCTATGCTGTATTTGATGGCGAACAATTACAATTACTAGAATGGAAGGAATAATTCGCCGCGTTAAAAAATATTTATTATGAATTTAGAGCAACAATTTTTAAATAATTCGGTGCAAACCTATATTATTATTGTATCTATTATATTGGTCTCTTTTTTATTAAAAAGATTTGTTTCACGTTTTTTTGCAGGCTTAATTTATACCTGGATTGATAAAAAAAATCATTCTGAATTAAGGAAAACGCATGTACATCGTTTGATTATTCCAATTGAACAGTTTTTAATTTATTTAGTGGCTGTAGTTGCTTTGTATGAACTTCATTTTCCAGAAAGTTGGAACATTCACTTATTTAAATTAACGCTTCAGCAAGTGATAGAGTCGAGTGTTAAACTTTTATTGATTGTTTTATTGATACGTGTTTGTTTGCGCACGCTTGAGTTTATTTCAATTATACTTGAACAAAAAGCAAAATTAACGAAGGACCAAACAGATGATCAATTGGTTTTATTTTTCAGAGATTTTTTTAAGGTGATTCTTTACATTATTGGCTTTTTATTAATTTTGCATTATGTTTTTAATGAAAATATTGGCAATTTAGTTACTAGTCTAAGTATTGTGGGAGCCGCAGTGGCATTGTCTATGAGAGAAAGTCTTGAAAATATTATAGCTTCCTTTATTATATTTTTTGACAAACCTTTTACCGTAGGTGATTTGGTAAAAGTAAATAATTTTACAGGTAGTATTGAAAAAATTGGGTTACGTAGTACGCGCATTCGTACCCAAGACAAAACGTATATATCGGTGCCTAATAAACAGATGGTGGATACCATTGTTGATAATATTAGTTTAAGAACAGAACGAAAAATTGAAATGGATTTGCAGTTGAGCGTTGCTACTTCTGCTGACAAGCTGACTCATTTTGTTCAATTTTTAAGAGAGGAGATTACTAAAGAGAAAAGTGTATTAAGTCATGTTGTGTTTATAGCAGAGTCTGGAAAACAATTTCATATAATACATGTGGAATGTTTTGTCTCTTTAGATAACAGTTTGTTTGATTTTCAAATGCTAAGAGAGAAATTAAATTTAGCTGCCATCTCTTATGCGGGTTCACATCAAATTAATTTTGCAGAAAAAGGCTAATAAGTTGGGTAGAGATTATTAGAGAGAAGCTTTTAAAGAAACCAAGAAGGTTTTTATATCTTTCAAGCTGTTTAATAAAGAAATATCCTTATCTGCTTTTTCTTTATTGTTTTTAAGATAATTTTTTGCCCCTTCTATGGAGTATTTCTTTTCTCTTAATAAATAATAGATCTGTTTTAAGAATTCAATATCCTGTGCTCGAAATAATCGATCCCCTTTTCTGGTTTTTCTCGGCTGCAATTGTTTGAATTCTTTTTCCCAATATCTAATGAGGGAAGTATTCACATTAAACCAAACGGCCACTTCTCCAATGGGGTAATATAATTTTTTTACCAATTCTTCAGTGGAGGGAACTTTTAGTGAATGTATCTCTGCATCCATCGAAGCAAATGATTTTCTCCCTCTTTTATGTAATTGAACATTCTTACTTAATGACATGGGCGCTCTTGAAACAGAAGGCAATGCTTCTTCTTGTAGCTCCTGCTTATAGGTTTCAACGGGCGCTTTATAAACAGTCAATTTTTCTTTGGGTGCTTTAATGGTTACGGGCTCGACCGTTTCCACTCCAAATAAATCCAATTGATGCAGGTGTTTTGCCATACTACAAAGTTAGGGGACATTTAATATGAACTAGGTCTAGTAAATGATTGGTGGATAAATTGTTAAGTATGCAGTAGTTTTGCATATGCGCTTATTCATTTTAACCGAATCAAAATTCATCTATCCGGCCGAGGTGGTCTACCAAAAGGTATTGGATATCATTGAAGTAGGAGCCGTTTCGGCACATTTGCAATTTTATATTGTAGGCAATCAATTGCCCTTAACGCATCAGGACTTATATACTAACTATGGGAATGTAACCCTATTGAAAACACATCAAGCTGAAAAACTAATTGGGGAAGTAACCAATGCCATTGTTATTCATTTTGGAACTGAACTTAAAGGAAGTAGTCAATTTCCACATTATTTTATTCCACTTTCTTCTCCTTCTTTAAAGCAAAATATTTCATGGCTATCAAAATGGAAGCAGCAAGCAATTTTTAAAAAATACATCAAAAAATCAGCTACCACTTTATGTATTAATGATTGGGGCATTGATAGCTTAAGGAATCAATACCCCTCTTTAGCCAATAGAATGCAAGAAGCTTGGCTGCCTGTTTCCTTATTGCCTAAATTAGAATGGGTGGATTTGTCTGAAACCAGAAATGAATTATCGCAAAGCAATAATTATTTTTTAATGTTTACGCCAGTAGATAATTTAATAGATAGTTTAAAAGAGTTCTCTCTTTTTAAAAAATGGCAACAAACCACCATGTCGCTAGTTTTTATATTAGACAATCATAAGCAGCAGGAAGAGGCGCAACAAATATTAAAAGGTTATAGATACCAGGAAGATATTGTTTTAAAAACTTTACCTGAATTAAAAATTGAATGGTTGGCTGCTGCCTATGCTGTTTTATTGGACGGAATTGATTTTGATAAAACCAGCATCATTGAGTGGGCTGTTCATTATGACATTCCTTTACTTTTTAATGAAAGCCAGTCCCAACCCACTTCTTGGTTGAAAGCGGGAGAGGTTTTTTTATTTGCTGAAAAAAATGCTTTATCCAATCATTTTAAATTATATTATAAAGATGAAATGTATCGACAATCCAGAGCTAAAATGGGTAAAGAGTGGTTTGTAGAATTGACGGATCATAGGGATTTGAATCATTTTGTAAAAATTCCTACAGACTTAAAGAGTTAACCGTTTTTTATTTAATTAAATTGTATTTTTGGCTTTCAAATTTTTATCATGAATCAATCAAGTATTCAGGTTGCAATAGACCTTGACGAACAAAAAATCCCACAAAATATTAAGTGGTCTGCTTCAGACAGTACCGCTACTGAAGCACAAGAAGCCCGTGCCATGATGCTTACCTTTTGGGACCCTACCGACAAAACTGCTTTACGTATTGATTTGTGGACCAAAGAAATGATGGTAGATGAAATGGCAGATTTCTTTTATCAAAATTTAATGGGTATGAGCGATGCTTATTTGAGGGCTACTCAGGATGAAAGTTTATCCAATGAGTTCAAAGAATTCGCAAAAATATTTTATAATAAATTTAGAGCTAGTCAACTTTCACAAAATTCAAAATAATTTACTATGAGTTTAGAAACAGATGTAATGTCTTTATTAAAAGACGCTATGAGAAATAAAGATGAGGCCTTGCTTCGTGGTTTAAGGGCTATTAAAGCTGAAATTATAAAAGCCAAAACTGAACCTGGTGCCAATGGAGAAATTTCTGTTGATACGGAATTAAAACTTTTACAAAAATTAGTCAAGCAACGCAAGGATTCCTTAACCATATTTGAACAACAAAATAGACCCGATTTAGCTGCGAAGGAAGCGGAAGAAATTGCCATTATTGAAAAATTCTTGCCTGCGCAAATGAGTGAAGAAGCCGTGAAAGCTGCTGTGCAAGCTATTATTACACAGGTGGGCGCTTCTGGCCCCCAAGATTTAGGAAAAGTAATGGGTGCTGCTACTAAGCAATTAGCAGGACAAGCCGATGGTAAAGTGATTTCTGCGATTGCAAAAACTTTATTAAGTAGCTAGTATATGTGGTTAGATATTTTAACGGGGACTATTTTAATCATTGCACTTTTAAAAGGGTATAAGAATGGGTTTATTCGAGCATTGATTTCTTTTTTTTCTTTATTGATTGGTTTAATTGTAGCATTTCAATTTGCAGGCTGGGTAGCTAATCAATTAAAGGAACACACTAAAATAGCTTCTCATTGGTTGCCTTTCATTTCTTTTTTATTGGTACTTGTTTTAGTATTAATTGCGCTAAAATGGATGGCCAGCTTTTTGCAACAAACTGCAGAGTGGCTTTTACTGGGTTGGTTAAATAAATTATTGGGCATCGTTTTATATGGTTTTATTTATTTTACCATGTTAAGCGGGGTGGTCTATTTTTTACAAATTTTAGGGATCATTGAAGCTGAAAAAATGAAAGAAACCTATTCTTATCATTGGCTTCAAAAATGGTGGCCCTATTGTATGGAGAAAATAGCAATTTGGTTGCCTTCTATAAAAAGTACTTTGGCTACTTTTTCCAATCCGTTTAAACTGTAGTATTGCCCTTGAACTTATTGATTTTGAACAAATTACTAAATTGTTAAGGTTTTAGTGAAATCTACTTTAACGCAATACATTAGCGGCTTTTTTACTATGAATTAAGTACCTTTATTCAAATGGGTAAGCTTGCTTTACCCTTATTTTTATAAAGTATTGGTTCAAAGCGATAATGATTATGGAGTACGAAATAAAAAAAGACGGGAAATTTGAATTTTTAGAAGTAGGTGAAGGAGAAATTCTAATGCTTTTTCATGGTTTGTTTGGAGCGTTAAGTAATTTTTCTGATTTAATAGAAAAATTCAGAACCACCCATAAAGTGGTGGTGCCTTTATTGCCATTATTTGATCTAGATATTTTACATACGAGCGTATCTGGTTTAGCAAAACATGTTTCGCAATTTATAGAACATAAAGGGTATGCTAATATTAATTTACTCGGCAACTCCTTAGGGGGCCACGTGGCTTTGGTGTATGTTTTAAAAAATCCAGAAAAAGTAAAATCTTTAATATTAACTGGTAGTAGTGGGTTATTTGAAAATGCAATGGGGGACTCTTATCCCAAAAGAGGGGATTATGAGTATATAAAAAATAAAACAGCACAAACATTTTATGATCCAGCTATAGCAACCCCTGCGCTGGTAGACGAGGTTTTTGAAATTACTAGAAATAGAATTAAAGTGATTAAGATAATTTCATTAGCAAAAAGCGCTATAAGAAATAATTTAGGAGAAGAACTTAATCAGATTCAACAACCTACTTTATTAATTTGGGGTAAAAATGATATTGTGACACCACCTTTTGTTGCAGAAGAATTTAAAAAATTAATTCCAAATAGTGAACTTCATTTTATAGATAAATGTGGTCATGCACCCATGATGGAAGTGCCAGAAACCTTTAATTTAATCTTAGAAAAATTTCTTAATACCTTATCCAAATAATAGTGGAATGCTAGCTAAAGACATTGCCATACAAGGTTTTCCCATGCTTCGATTAGAAGACACCGCTGCATTTGTATTAAAGTGTATGGAAGATTTTGAAGTACAGCATTTGCCTGTAGTAAAAGACGAATACTTTATCGGGTTAGTAAGTAAAGAGGTTATTTTAGATATGGAGGCTAAGCAAACTATTGCACAACTAATAGATCCACTGCTGCGATTTTGCATTACAGGGTCGGCTCATTTTTTGACAGCCTTGCATTTATTTTCAAAACATCAATTAACGTTACTGCCCGTATTGAATGATCAACAGGAATGCGTTGGAGTGATTCCACAAAAAAATTTAAATGATCAATTGGCTCAATTTTTAGGATTGGATCAACCTGGAGCCATTGTAGTATTATCCATTTCTCCTTTACAATATTCATTGGCAGAGATGAGTCGATTGGTGGAAACCAACAATGCACAAATTGTTCAATTAAATTCTTTTTTCGATGAAACCAATGGATCTATGGTCATCACTATCAAATTGAATAGGGAAGAGGCTTCTGCAATTATTGCTACCTTTCAACGTTACGATTATCAAGTACTTCATTATTTTGGAAATTCACCATTGAATAATGATATAGAAGATCACTACCATCATTTAATGAATTACTTAGATGTTTAAAAAAACTAAACATTCTTTTTTTTTAGTCATTCTTTTTTTCTCTTGCATAGAATGCATTAATGCTCAAATAAAAATTAGTGCAATAGTTGTAGAGGGAAATCAAAAAACAAAGGAATCCATTGTTTTAAGAGAATTGCCCTATCAGGTAGGTGATTTTGTAGCTAAAGATTCTTTATCCTATTTAAATATGATTGCTCAGCAACAATTGATCAATACCTCTTTGTTTACAGATGTTTTGGTTAATGCTTTTGGTATAGATAGTTTAACTTATAAAATTATTATTCAATTAAAAGAAAGAAGGTATTTTTTCCCCATTCCTGCATTTAAATTGGTTGATAGAAATTTTAGTCAATGGTGGAACGAAGAACATAGAAGTCTAGATAGAGTGAATTATGGAATTAATATAAGAGGAAATAATTTTACAGGTAACAATGATAAGCTTACTTTAGGCCTGATAGCAGGTTATACGCAACAGGCTATTTTACGATATCAATTCCCCTATTTAGATAAAAAATTACGATTTGGAGCTGGATTAGGCATTCAATACTTTACCCAAAAAGAATTAAATACTTCGACAGTTTCGGATAAACAAGTATTTTATAGAACAGATGGGATTATTCAAAAAGGGTATAGATCTAATATTAGCTTTTCGTATCGTCCCAATTTATATGAACGTCATTCTATTCAAATAGGTGTTGGAAAGAATGAAATTTCAGATTCTGCCTTTTTAATTCAGCCTGCTTATTTGCCTAACCTTAGTAAATCATTTAACTACATAGATTTTACTATATCTTTTTCAAAAATTAAATTTGACTACAACGCTTATCCAACCAATGGGGCAGCTACACAATTTCTTGCTTTTCATCGGTTTTCCAACAAGAGTGATTTAAGTTCATTTCAATTTAGAAAAATATTGGCACGCCCTTTGTCTGACAATAATTTTATTTTCCTTGAATCAAATACCACCATCAAGTTTTTACCCAATCATAATTATTTAGATGGTAAATTGATGGGATATGGTAACATGCAATTACATGGGTTAGATTATTATGTGATTGATGGCAATGCAGGAACTTTGTTTAGAGCCGAATGGCATCAGTCGCTTGGCAGCCTTACTGTAAAAAATATAGTAGCTAAAAAGTTTTTGCCTGAAGTAAAGTATCGTTTTTGGTTAAAAGCGTTTACCAATTTAGGGTATGTATATGCAGATAAACCCATTAATCATACGAAGCTTTCTAATACGCTTTTAAGAACGGTAGGGGTTGGGCTGGATATTATAAGTATCTATGATTTTGTATTAAAAATTGATTACAGCTTGAATCAGCTTGGAGACAAAGGGTTATATTTGCATGCGGGTTTAAATTTTTATTAAAATGAAAGTAGCTATTTATAGTAGGGGGGTTGATATAGATCAACAACAGTCTTTAAATGCCTTGTTGTTAGAATTGAATCGTTATGATATAACTATTTATGTTTATGCGGATCTTATAACCAAATTCAATTTAAAAGCAGCAATAGGAAAAGAAGCGTTGATTCCTTTTATCTCTATTTCCGAATTAAACAATCAGGTAGATTGTTTAATTAGTGTTGGTGGTGATGGAACCGTTTTAGATGCGGTGACCATTGTGGGTGATACGCACATTCCTATTTTAGGGATAAATTATGGTCGATTGGGATTTCTAGCCACCATTTCAAAAGATGAATTAAGTATTATGGTGGAAGCCTTGGTGAATAGATCTTATATTATTGAAAAAAGATCACTGCTTCATTTAGATGCTGATTTACCTATTTTTGGAACAGCACCATATGCATTGAATGAATTTGCAATTCATAAAAGAGATACCTCACCTATGATTAAAATTCACACTTATTTAAATGGTGAATTTTTGAATTCTTATTGGGCAGATGGAATCATAGTAGCTACGCCTACTGGGTCTACCGGTTACAATATGAGTTGCAATGGCCCAATTCTTTTTCCTGATTCTGCTAGTTTTGTAATTACACCAGTAGCGCCACATAATTTAAATGTACGATCTATTGTTGTTCCAGATTCTTCTGTCATTTCTTTTGAAGTAGAAGGAAGAACAGAAGAATTAATTTGTGCGATGGATGCCAGAAAAGAAATTGTACCTAAGAATATTCAATTAGCTATTAAAAAAGAAAATTTTATGGTACACTTTATAAGATTGAATGAGAATAGTTATCTCACTACACTCAGAACAAAATTAACATGGGGATTGGACAAAAGAAATTAGTTAATGCGAACAGTAATAATTTATTTATTTTTTTCAGTCATCTTTACCATGACAGCACATGCGCAATATACACAATTGATGGAAAATAGAGGTGAAATTGGTGTTTTTCAAGGAATGGCAAGTTACAAAGGAGACATTTCTCCTGGCTATTATAAATTCAATACAAGTTATGGGGGGTTTTATAAAAAATTAGTGAATGACTATATTGGCATTCGGGTGAATTATGAAAAAATTATTTTACAAGCAGAGGATATTTCGTCATCGAGTTTATATTTGAATCCTAGAACGCCACCAGTTACGAACTATCGTCCTCCATCAAGAAATTTAAATTTCGAAAGAGTGGGACATGATTTTAGTTTGATGATGGAATTGTATTTTTTAAAATTCATCGATGGAAACAATCGTTATCGTTTTTCGCCTTATCTAAGTTTTGGCGTGGGTACTTTTCAAACTTTTGATAGTGCTATTTTTAATCATACTAAAAACAATATAAATTTGCTTGATAGCGGGTTAACCATTTCTTATCCCATTAATTTAGGTTTCAAATACAATGTTTTTGGCCCCCTTAATATTTTTGGAGAAGCGACTTATCGTTTTACAAATTCCGACAGGATTGATTTTTTTACTGATAATGAAATGAATAATGGCTTCCAGCCAAGTACTTCTGGGAAAGACCAATATTTTACTTTTAAAATGGGAGTTTCTTATAATTTACGAAAAATTTATGGGCCTGATAAACAATTGAATGAAAAGAAAAAGAGCATTTTTGGTGATAATGAACCTGCAGAAAAATCAAGCAACAAAAAAGGGCTATTCAATTTATTTAAGCGCAAATAACCTAGTTATTTTCTTAATTTCACTCTATGGAAAATTTGGATCTAAATAAGTTACCTAAACACATTGCTATTATCATGGATGGCAATGGCAGGTGGGCCCAAGAACAGGGGCAAGACCGTTTATTTGGACATTATGAAGGGGTGGTGAGTGTTCGTAAAGTGGTAGAGGCAGCTACAGAAATAGGCATCCAATACCTAACTTTATATGCTTTTAGTACAGAAAACTGGGACCGACCCGAACCTGAAGTAAATGGTTTAATGAGCCTTTTTGTAGATACCATTGCCAAAGAAGTACCAGATTTACACAAAAATAACATCCAACTTCACTTTATTGGGAACCTTGCTTTGCTCCCTGAGGATGCCCAAAAGGCCCTGGAAGCAGGAATGCATCAAACCGCCCAAAATACTGGTTTAAAATTAATTATCGCTTTAAGCTATAGCAGTAGATGGGAGCTCACTGAAGCGGCTAAAAAAATAGCCTCAGAAGTGAAAAAGGGGCAGCTTACTATCGATCAGATTAACGAAACCACTTTATCTGAAAGCCTTACTACTAGTGCTTTCCCGGATCCTGAACTGATGATTCGTACGAGTGGAGAGTTTCGAATTAGTAACTTCTTATTGTTTCAGTTGGCTTATGCGGAGTTGTACTTCACTAACACCCGTTGGCCCAATTTTCGTAAAAAAGACTTAATAGAAGCCCTATTGGATTATCAATCCAGGGAGCGGAGATTTGGCAAAACCAGTCAACAAATCAAATCAAATTAAAAAAATGTTGCATATGTTTATTTTGAGGTTTTAACAAAGACTTTGAAATATTACGAGTAATTTGCAGCTCTTTTATAAATTATAAATGTTAGTCCCACAGCAGATGCAGAATTTTCGCCAATTATTAATAGGTTCACTATCAGCACTTTTAATTTCTTTGACTTCTTATGGACAGGATGTACCTGCTAAAGATTCTATTACTCAAATTAATGTAAAGCTGCTTGGTATTTTCAGCCAGAAGCTGCCTGTTAAATACAAAATTCGCACCATTAAAGTGGTTGGCAATCAATTCTTTGATGAAAATTTATTACTTTCTTTATCTACCTTAAATATTGGGGATGAGGTCGTTTTACCAGGGGGTGATAATTTTGCAAAAGCCATCCATAAGTTAATGGATCAAAATTATTTTAGCGATGTGAGCATTTATTTAACCGACTTAAACGAAAAGGAAATTGATGTAGAAATTGATGTTTTGGAAAGACCCCGTTTATCTAAGTTTTCATTTATTGGAGTGCGCAAATCGGACAACGATGAGTTGTCTGGAAAGACTGGTTTAACACCCAATAGAGTGATTACCGAAAATATGAAAATAACTGCCGTAGAAGGTATTAAAAAATTTTATGCGGAGAAAGGGTTTCAAGATGTTAAAGTAAGTATTAAAGAAAGAAAAGATCCTACTCGAAAAAATAATTTGTTATTAGATTTTGTGGTGGACAAGGGGCCTAAAGTAAGAATTTATAATATCAACTTTGGAGGCAATAAAGTAGAAGAAGGGAAATTGAAAAAAAGTTTAAAAGAAATTCACGAAAAATCTAGACTTACCTTATTCCCGATTAATGACAAGCCAATTATAGTTAAAACATCTCCTTATACTTTTAATGATTATTTAAAAGAAAAAGGGTTTTTGACTTTTACCAAGACAAAGAAAATATTAAATCCATATGCTAGAATTAATTTTTCTTCTGCAAAGTTTGACATAAAAAAATATGATGAAAGCAAAGACAACTTATTAAATTACTACAACTCATTAGGTTTTAGAGATGCAGTAATTGAAAGGGATACAGTGTATCATAACGCAGCGGGGAATTTAAATATTGATATGCAATTGAAAGAAGGACGCAAGTACTTTTTTGGAGGCATTACATGGAGAGGTAATACAAAGTATCCTGATTCCTTATTGTTTGCTATTTTAAATATTAAAAAAGGAGATATTTATAATCGCGAAATTTTATTTAATAAATTAGGTAAAATACAAACTCCAGAGGGGGGCGATATTAGCGGATTGTATCAGGATGATGGTTATTTATTTTTTAGAGTGGATCCTATTGAAACTGCGGTTTACAATGACACCATTGATTTTGAAATTAGAATGGTGGAAGGACCTCAAGCAACTATTAAAACAATTAGAATTGCAGGTAATGAAAAAACAAAAGACTTTGTTATTCGTAGAGAAGTAAGAACGATACCTGGAGATAAATTTAGCCGTACTTTATTAGTTCGTTCACAACGAGAAATTGCACAAATGAATTTCTTTGATGCGGAAAAAATTAAAATTGATCCCGTACCTAATCCGGAAGATGGCACCGTAGATATTAATTATGGTGTTGAAGAAAAATCGAGTGACCAATTGGAGTTAAGCGCAGGATGGGGTGGTTATATTGGCTTAACGGGAACCATAGGAATCACGTTTAATAATTTTTCTTCTAAAAATTTATTTAAAAAATCGGCTTGGGATCCTCTACCTATGGGAGATGGACAAAAATTAAGTTTAAGAGTTCAAAGTAATGGAAAGGCCTTTAGGTCTACCAATTTTACTTTTACTGAACCTTGGTTTGGAGGCACCAAAAGAAATACACTTACTTTAAGCGTATACAATACTAAATATGGACAAACCATTGATCCTACAACTGGTATGTATAATATGAGTATAGCAGATTCAAGATACATTTCCACTACAGGTGGAACCATTTCCTTTGGTCAACAGTTGGCTTGGCCAGATGATTATTTTTCTTTAAGCATGGGCTTAAATTATACTCGTTATTTCTTAAAAAACTATGCCATTGATCCTTATAACTTACCCAATTTTAGCAATGGAGCGGTGAACAATATAAACTTTAGAATTTCATTACAAAGAACTTCTATTGACCAACCTTTGTTTCCAAGAACAGGATCTAATTTTTTATTAAGTGCTCAATTGGCCCCGCCTTATTCATTGCTCTTGCCTAATGTGAACACTGGAGCAAATCCTTTTGAATTGCTAGAATACCATAAATGGAGATTCAATGGAGAATGGTTTGTACCCCTTGGAAAACCAACCGGGGAAGATCATAACAAACAGTTTGTTTTACGCTTTGCTGCTAAATATGGATTCGTTGGAAATTATAATAGTAATTTAAAAGTATCTCCTTTTGAACGTTTTCAATTAGGTGATGCGGGATTGAGCAATCAGTTTGCATTATTGGGTTATGATATTATTGCACAAAGAGGTTATCCAGTATATCAAAATTCTAATACAAAAATAAATCCTGATCAACAAACAGCGACACAACACTTTACTATATTTAATAAATATGCTGTGGAGGTAAGATACCCTTTGAGCTTAGCGGCTAGCAGTACTATCTATGCTTTGGGCTTTTTTGAAGCAGCCAATGGTTGGTATAGCATGAAGGAGTTTGATCCATTTAATTTAAGACGTTCTGTGGGACTTGGCATGCGTTTTTACTTGCCTATGTTTGGGTTATTAGGTTTTGATTATGGTATTGGATTGGATAGATTAAATGGAACCAATAGCTTAAAAGACGCAGGAAGGTTTACCTTTATGTTAGGCTTTGAGCCAGAATAATTTTTAAATACATTCATTTTAAAACCAGGCATATGAATTTTAAAAAACATTTATTGATCCTCATTATAGGATTAGCCGGATTTTTTTCTTCCCAGGCCCAAAGTAAATATGCGGTAATTAATACCAAGTATATATTGGATAAAATACCTGAATACAAGGAAGCTGATAAGAAATTAAAAATATTGGGGGATCAATGGCAACAAGAAATAGATGAAAAGCAAATGGTGCTTGATAAAATGTATAAAAACTATGAAGGTGAGCAATTTATGCTTTCTGAAGATTTGAGAAAAAAGCGTGAGGATGAGCTTTTTGCAAAAGAAAAAGAGCTTAGAGACCTTCAAAAAAAGCGTTTTGGTTATGAGGGGGATTTGTTCAAGGAAAGACAAAAATTGGTCAAACCCATTCAAGATAAAGTGTACAATGCAGTTCAAAAAATGGCTACAGCCCGCGCTTATGACTTCATTTTGGATAAAAGTGAAGGAATTACCATTATATTTGCAGACCCAAAACTGGATAAAAGCGACGATGTTTTAAAGGAGTTGGGGATTAATAATTAACTATTACAAAATAGAAATAGTAAAAATAAAAAAATAAGTTATGAAAAAAGGTTTCCTATTTGCAGCTATTTTATTAGTAGC
>CANHLZ010000031.1 GCA_947461595.1 Bacteroidota bacterium
GCTTATCTATGGTTGGATTGTTTCTTTAAGAAATTGGATGTATGATAAAAAGTATCTCCATTCTGTTCGATTTAATGTCCCTTTGATTGGTGTGGGTAATTTGTCATTAGGTGGAACTGGAAAGTCACCGATGGTAGAGCACCTATTATCTGTTTTATCTGATGAATATAAAATAGGTACTTTAAGCAGAGGATATAAAAGAAAAACAAAAGGATATGCTTTAGCAGATGATTCGACTACGGCGCTTGAAATTGGAGATGAGCCCATGCAGTTTCATATTAAATTTCCAAATGCTGCCGTAGCGGTAGGAGAAAGAAGAATTGAAGCCATTCCTCAGTTGATTCAGGATGTGCCCAAAATTCAAGCTATAATTTTGGACGACGCTTTTCAGCATAGAGAAATAGAATCTGATTTTAATATTATATTGAGCGAATATGATAATTTATACTGTGATGATTTTTTTATTCCAACGGGCGATTTAAGAGACGATAAAAGATCTGCAAAAAGAGCGGACATTATTATAGTCACTAAATGTCCTGCCGCATTAAGTATTGTAGAAAGAGACGAGATAGTTGAAAAAATAAACCCTGAGCAGCACCAGAGTGTATTTTTTACAACCATCAAATATGAAACCCCTTATCATATTTACAATCCAGCCGATCAATGGATTTTAACTTTGAGGGACGAGGTATTATTGGTTTGTGGTATAGCCAATCCTTTACCTTTAAAAAATTATATCCACCAACATACTGATACTTATTATCAACTAAGTTACAGTGATCATCATATTTTTTCTATTGAAGACTTACAAGAAATAAGAGAAAAATTTGATCAAATTAAATCAAAAAGCAAATTAATTTTAACCACCGAAAAAGACGCTGTAAGATTGGTCAAATACACACAAGAGTTACACAATATCCCTTTATATGTATTACCCATAAAGCCTAAATTTTTATTTGATTCAGAAAGAAATTTCAATGAATTGGTGTTGAATTATGTTGCGCAATTTTATAAAAAAATAAATGGGAACTAAAAAGAACACAAAAAAAACAAAAACAACCACTAAACATACGCACCTGGTAACTACTTACAAGGGTACCCTTGATATTGCCAAATCCGGAATGGGTTTTGTAATGGTACAGGGATTAGAGAATGATATATTGGTTTTTCCGAACGACTTTAATACCGCCTTAAAAGGGGATGAAGTAAGTATTAAAATAACAAAAATTAGACAGGCATCTGGAAAGAAAGAAGGAAAAGTATTAGAGATATTAAAGAGAAAGCAAGTTTCTTTTGCAGGCACCATGCAAGTGAAAGAAAGGACTGCCTTTTTTATACCGAGTAGTGTATTTCCTATGCCAGATATTTATATTCCCATGAACAAGTTGAATGGGGCGAAGGACAATGACCGTGTATTGGTTCAATTAACCAAATGGGAAAAAGCCAGTCGTAAACCAGAAGGAGAGGTATTAAAAGTATTTACTCCTGAGCAAGAAAATGATTTGGCCATGCAATCTATAGTGGCAGAAGCAGGGTTTGCTTTGTCCTTTAGTGAAGAGGTAATTGAATTTGCTAAATCATTAACGGATACAATAGATGCTGCTGAAATTGCAAAACGAAAAGACTATCGAAAAGTACTTACGTTTACCATAGATCCAGTGGATGCAAAAGATTTTGATGATGCGATTTCTTATCAAATTTTACCTAATAAAAATTTAGAGATAGGAGTGCATATTGCAGACGTGAGTCATTTTGTACAACCCAATACTGCGGTAGACAAAGAAGCCTATGAAAGAGCTACTTCGGTGTATTTGCCAGACAGAGTTTATCCTATGCTTCCTGAACGCATTTCTAATGAATTGTGTTCGCTAAGACCAAATGAAGACAAGCTTACTTTCTCGGCATGTTTTGAAGTAGATGCGCAGGGTAAAATTGTTGGTACCTGGTTTGGTAAAACGATCATTCATTCTGATAGAAGGTTTACTTACGAACAAGTGCAAGAAATAATTGATACTAAAATAGGGGATCATTCCAATGAAATTTTATGGCTATTGGATTGGACACAAAAATTACGCCAAACCAGATTTGATAATGGAGCGATTAACTTTTCTTCCCAAGAAGTACGTTTTACTTTGGATGAAAAAGGAAAGCCTACGGGGATTACGATTAAAGAAAGCAAAGAGTCACATCAGTTAATTGAAGAGTTGATGTTAAAAGCCAATCAGTTGATTGCGCAAAAAATGGGGCAGGTTAAAATTAAAAAAGAACCCATTCCTTTTCCATATCGTGTACACGATCAACCCAATGAAGAAAAATTAGCGCCCTTTATTGCTTTTGCAAAAAAGCATGGTTATCCTTTTGATATTTCTACCCCTACACATATTGCACATAGTTTTAACGAATTAATGTTGGCCTCCAAAGGAAAGCCAGAGCAACATGTTTTAGAACAATTGGGCATTAGAACCATGGCCAAGGCCGTGTATACCAGTAATAATATTGGACACTATGGATTAGGCTTTGAACATTATTGTCATTTTACTTCACCCATTAGAAGGTATCCAGATATTTTAGTACATCGTATTGTACAATCTGTTTTGTTGGAACATCCTATGAATGATTCAGAATTGGAACAAAAATGTATGCACTGCAGTGAAAGAGAACGTGCAGCGATGGAATCAGAAAGAGCGGCCAATAAATACAAGCAAGTGGAATTTATGCGTGATTATTTAGGTCAAAGCTTTGAAGGAATCATCAGTGGCGTGTCTAGTTTTGGATTTTGGGTGGAGACCATCGAACATAAATGTGAAGGGCTAGTAAGTATTACAACTTTATCAAAATTTGATGACTTTAGATTGGTGGAATCTGATTATGCTTTAGTAGGGATGAGATCGGGCCGTAAATTTAATATGGGCGATAAAATTACCATCAAAGTAGTAGCTGCTAATTTAGAAAAACGTCAATTGGATTATGAATGGGAAATGAAAAAGCCAGTTACTGAACCTGCATAGTACAGAATAATTAATCTAGCAATTATAGCGTCGTAGTATGTTCTTCAAACACAATGCCTTCTTCTGCTAAACTTTTTAAGATAGGAGTATAGATAGATGGATGTGTTGGGATATGCAAGCCAGTTAAAGGTATTAGGCCTTTTAAATAAGCACAAACACTCATGGCCAAGGGTAAACCTACTGTGGTAGCCATCGCGGTATAGGTAGCATCTTGGCCTTTTTGAGCCATACTGCTTTGTACTAAAAAATGTTGACCATTTAGTGTATAATTTATCTCATGCATCATCAGTACTAAGTCTTTGTCGTTGGGTGCTAATTTCCATTTGCTTTCTACAATCCATTGTATAATTTGGGCTGGGGTGTTTAAATGAGGGGGAATAATCGTATCGCTGTTAAAACCTAAATAATCAAACTGTAATTTGATGGTTTTATTTGTAAGCAATGATTCATACAACTGATTCAATTTATTTTGATCCAAATGATTACTAAACCAATTAGTGATACTTACATTTTCTTTCAATTGAATGGGTATTTCCTCGGTTAAACCCAATTGAACAATTGCATTCCATCCTATAAAAAATTCAGGGTGTCTCAAAGTGGTTCTTACAAAATCAATCACTCCTTGCAATGCATAGGTATCAATATAGTTTAAAGAATTTCTATTGGGATAATAGCAATACCTTCCATATAAAGTAACCGCTACGCTAGGGGCATTTTCAAATAAATGTGAATAGGCAACAGTTTTATGCTGGCCTTTTTCTACATACACAGCACCCGCTTTTCCGGCAAGCACTATATTGCTTGCATTCCAACTTATTTTGTAATGCCAAGGATTATTGTCCGACTCTGGGGCTACCAACCCACCGCAATGCGATTTAAACCCAGTAATTTGGCCTCCTTTTGCTTGTATTTTATGAATGAGTTCCATGGCACTCATATGGTCTATACCAGGGTCTAATCCCATTTCACACAAGAATAAAATTTGCTTGGCATTAATTTCTGAAGCTATTCCGCGCATGTTTTCATCCACATACGAAGCCGTAAAAAGCGATTTGGAGTAAAGCAAACAATCCTGTGCTACTAAAAAATGTAAGGTGGGAGGTAGCATAGAAACTACCACTGTAGCTTTTTGAATCAATGCTTGCCTATCTGCTACTATATTGATATCCACCCCAACGGCATGGCCATTAGGGGCTTGATTCCACTTTGCTTCAGCCACTTTTACATCCCCATCCGCTAATACAATGTACCAGTTGTTTTCAACGGCTTTATTTTGTAAATACTGTATTAAAACCGTGGCCGATTTACCCGCCCCAATAATTAGAATTTCTGTAGGCATTTTTGTAAGTATAAGTCCTTAAAAATCTGAGCTTTAAAGTTAGCATTTCTTACCCACAACTGTGGATAAAAGAAGCTAAAAATTAGGGATTAAAAATAGCAAAAAAGGGCTTGAAAAGGTATCTTCGTAAATCATCATTATGGGCTTAAAAAAACACCTCTTTTTGATGTAAAGAAATTAAAACTTATGGAAGATAATATCAACGAAAATTTAGGAACAGAAGCAACTCAAGACAATGACCGTGTCATTAGAGTAAATATTGAAGAGCAAATGAAAACATCCTACATAGATTATTCTATGTCAGTGATTGTGGGTCGTGCTTTACCGGATGTGCGTGATGGTTTTAAACCAGTGCATCGCAGGGTTTTATATGCCATGAGTGAATTGGGCAACAATAGCAATAAAGCCTATAAAAAATCGGCGCGTATTGTAGGGGAAGTAATGGGTAAGTTTCACCCACATGGTGATAGTGCTATTTATGATACATTGGTACGTATGGCACAGGAGTGGACCATGCGTTATAAATTAGTGGATGGTCAGGGTAATTTTGGAAACCAAGATGGGGATCCACCAGCAGCTATGCGTTATACAGAAGCAAGATTGCAAAAAATTTCAGAAGCCATGTTGGATGATTTGGAAAAAGACACCGTTGATTTCCAATTAAACTTTGATGATAGTTTAGAAGAGCCTTCTGTTTTACCTACACGTATTCCTCAATTATTAGTGAATGGATCTTCAGGTATTGCAGTGGGTATGGCTACCAATATGTTGCCACACAATCTGAATGAAGTAGTAGATGGTTGTATTGCCTATATCGATAACAATGCCATTACTGTTGAAGAATTAATGCAGTATGTTAAAGCACCCGATTTTCCAACAGGGGGTGTAATCTACGGAATGGAAGGAGTGAAGCAGGGCTTAATGACTGGGCGTGGTAGAGTGGTGTTACGTGGCAAATGCAATGTAGAAACCAAAGCCAATGGCCGTGAATTAATCGTGATCAATGAAATTCCTTACCAAGTTAACAGAGATAATTTAACGGATCGTATTGGTCAGTTAGTGGTAGATAAAACCATTGATGGTATTACCCACGTGAATAACGAAAGTAATAAGCGTGAAGGAACACGTATTGTAATTGAGCTTCGTAAAGATGCGGTGGCACAAGTGATCATCAATCAATTATTTAAGTTTACCGAATTACAAACTAGTTATGGTATTAATAATGTGGCTTTAAGCAAAGGCCGTCCTAAAATTTTAAACTTACGCGATTTAGTAAGTGAGTTTATTGAATTTAGAATGGAAGTGGTAATACGTCGTGCCAAATTTGAATTAAGAAAAGCACAAGAACGTGCACATATTTTAGAAGGTTATTTAATTGCCTTGGATCATTTGGATGAAGTGATTCGTTTAATTAGAAACTCCGCCAATCCAGAAGCTGCTAAGGAAAGTTTAATGACAGCAGGTTGGGGTATTTCTGATATTCAAGCCAAAGCCATTTTAGAATTAAGATTGCAACGTTTAACGGGAATGGAGCGCGAGAAGATTAAAGAAGAGTTTGAGCATTTAATGCAAATTATAAAAGCATTGAATGAGTTATTAGGAAGTGAGCATTTGCGTTTTGAATTAATCAAAACAGAATTATTAGAAGTTAAAGATAAGTTTGGGGACGAGCGTAAAACGGAGATTCAGTATTTAGCGGATGAAATGAAATTGGAAGACTTAATTGAAGAAGAAGATGTGGTGATTACGATTTCACATTTAGGCTATATTAAGAGAACTGCTGTTTCTGAATACCGTCAACAAAAAAGAGGTGGAAGGGGAGCCATGGGCACGAAGACAAGAGATGAAGATTTTGTAGAACATTTATTTATTGCTTCTACCCACGATACCATGTTGTTCTTTACAGAAAAAGGAAGATGTTTCTGGTTACGTGTGTATGAAATTCCTGAAGGAGAAAAAACAAGTAAAGGACGCGCTGTTCAAAACTTAATTCAAATTCCACCGGACGATAAAGTAAAAGCAATTATTGAAGTACGTAAATTAGATGATAAAGAATATGTACAAAATCACTTTATTATTTTATGTACCAAGCGTGGTATTATTAAGAAGACTTGCTTAGAAGATTTTAGTCGTCCAAGAGTAAGTGGAGTAAATGCCATTACCATTAATGAAGGAGATGAATTATTAGCTGCTCGTTTAACTGATGGAAACAACGAAGTAATGATGGCAGTGAAATCGGGTAGGGCCATTCGTTTCCCTGAGGAGAAAGTACGCCCAACAGGTCGGGGTGCCATTGGAGTTGCGGGTATTGAAGTAGACAATGAAAATGACGAAGTAGTTGGTTTGGTTTGTGTTCATAAAGAAGATAAAGAACGTACGATTTTAGTAGTGAGTCAACAAGGGTTTGGTAAAAGAACAGCCATTGAGGAATACAGAATTACCAACCGCGGTGGTAAAGGAGTTAAAACTATTAATGTTACAGAGAAGACGGGTAGCTTAGTGGGTATAATGGATGTGTTAGAAAAAGAAGATTTAATCATCACTTGTAAATCTGGGGTGACCATCAGAACCAGGATTACTGATATTCGTGAAGCGGGTCGTGCAACACAAGGGGTAACCTTAATTCGTTTGGATGAGGGCGATGAAATCGCAGCTACTTCTAAGATTGAAGAGCAAGATGAATCTGGAGCAGATATAGAGGAAACCATTGCCTCAGATGCTTCATTGGATGCGACAACAGATGCGCCGGCAGATGCGGAAGCAGATGCTTCACCAGAAAATCCAGCGGGTGACTAAATTGTAAACCAGTTTTTAATCAGCTAAATGATATAACTTTAACAGCAATAATTCATAATTAAAAATAAAAGTATGAAAAAATTTATCGGGTTTTTAGCCATTTTGATCTCGTTTCAAAGTATACAAGCCCAAGAGTTTGAAAAAGTAAAAAATAGTATACTAGTTAGTAAGTTTGAAAATGCTAAAACAGAATATGAAAAAATTCTTACAAAAAAACCAATGCTAAAAACTACAGCTGAAGCAGCTTATTGGAAGTCACGTGTTTTTAGTGGAATCAATAAAGATTCAGTTTTACTTAAAAAATTCCCTGATGCATTTGATCAAATTAAATCCTCTTTAGAAGAGTATGTTAAAGCAGATCCTACTTTTGCCATTGCAAAAGAAAACGGACAGGATCCTTTTTTTGATATCTACATTAAAGGGTTTAAAGATGGGGTAGCAGGCTTTAATACTAAAAACTGGAAAGTGGCTTCTGCTAATTTTGATCAAGCTGTTTTTTACAGCGATATTATTTTTTCTAATGGATGGGCTACTTCAAAACAAAAATTCGACACTACTTCAATAATGTATGCAGGCTATTCCAATCAAAATGCTGGCAATGTGGACGCTACCATAGCCTATTATAAAAGATTAATTGATAGTAAAATTACTACTCCAGAATTAATAGAAGTTTATCGCTATTTATTATTACAACTTACTATTAAAAAAGATAAAGCGGCTTTTGATACTTATTATAAAATATCAGAAGAAGCGTATCCTAAAGAATCATGGGAAGATTACAAATCCGAGTACATTGAAAAAAACTTATCTATGGAGGAAAAAGTTAAGATGTATGATGAAGTTTCTGCTACTGGAAAAATGACTGAATTGGAATTGCAAATGTTTGGAGATATGTTTATGACTGGCAGAAGTGCTGAAGGGATCAGTGCCGAAAATAGCGAAAAGTATATTTTAAAAGCAGCAGATGCCTATAAAAGGGCTTATGGCATGAACAATAAAAACTATGCAGCAGCATTTAATGTGGGTATTAGTTATTACAATCAATACACTTTGTTAGATGAAAAGTATAGTGATAACATTCGTGCATTGCAAACTTTAAATTCTAATAAACCAGCACCTTCAAAGGATCCAAAGAAAAAAGCTGCTATGGATGCGCATTTTAAAGCTCAAGTTGATTCTATTAAAAAACTAAATACTGTTTTAGATGTGCCTATAAAAGAAAAAGTAGATGCAGCTATTGAGTGGATTGAAAAATCTTTTGATGTAATTAAAGACAAAGAAAAATTAGATAGATCTGAAAAAAATGTTGCTGCAAGAGCAGTTGATTTCTTAGCTACACTATATGGATTTAAAAGAGATAAAACAAGAGGGAAGGATCAAAAAGCATCTGATGAATTTGACGCGAAGTATAATGCTTATGATAAATTACACGATAAATATCAATAGTTAAGTTTATTAAAATAACAAAAAAAGGTTCCGAATATTTCGGGACCTTTTTTTGTTTAATCCCGAAGCGTTACAAATATTTTATAATTTTTTGGTTCATTAAATTCTATGACTACTTCTTCATTACTGATTTTGAAAATGACGTATGCAGGGAACATCAAATTTTGAAAAATATAGGTATTTCTTTTTTGTTGATTGGTAACTGGCATCATTTGTAAATAGGATCCTTTTTGAAAAATAGCTTCCACTAATGTGGGTTTTGGAATTTCTCCATGCACATTAAAAGCACCTCCAGAAACACTTTCCATACCTAATTCAATAGTGCTATTAGGAGGGGTTGGGTTGTCATAAGTAACGGATACGGTACTTATCATAAATGTTTTATTAATAAGTTTATAAGGATGTTCATACAAACCTACATAATGGTCATTTCTGAAAAATCCATTTTGCAAACTATCAAGGCCTTCACTATTATGATATTTAGCAACGCCTTCGCCTTCTCGTTTGCCTTTTTTAAAATTACCTATGTACATTACAAAACCAAGGCTATCTGAAATTTGTCCTTTACCATCGGGGAGTCCAAATTTAAATTCACCTTCATAAGTGTATTTCCCAATGGATTTACCCAAGCCGCTGGCTTTGCCATTTTTGCAATTTCCAGTATAAATACCCTCAATATTAGGATCTAGCACTTGACAATTTTGAGCCAGTAAAGCAGGGGCGTAAAATACAAAAATCAATAAATATAGAAACTGCCCAAGAACTTGTGCATTGAAGGAATGATATTTTTTCATTTTACTATTTTATAACAAATGTGTCGGCAATTTTATATGGAGTATGGTTGAATGATTACTTTGATTTAACCATCTAAAGCTACACTCTTTTAATAGTTAAAATAGCAGGCATGGCCATCAATCATATATTCTAAACTATGTCTAGTGAACATAGAGGGGCATGATTACTTATTAGTTAGTTTGATGTTAAAATATTCTATTTAACATAATGTTAATTATAAGCATAAAATAGTAGTTTAAATAGGCTAAGTGTTTGTAAATCAGATATCATATATACAATATATATATGGGGATCTATTCTATTAATAGGTATATAGTTTACTCTACTATTGCTCATAATACAAACTGTAGGTAATGAAAAGGATCCTATTTCAAACAAATATTACTTCTATGAATTATTCAGGTTTAATTAGTATTTTGTATATCTAAACAATATCAAATGGCAAACCATCTAAGTCGCAGAAAATTTGTACAAGATGCCGGATTAACTTCCATGGCAATTGGCTTAACTCCAAAGTTTATCAAAGCGCAATCCAGTGTTAAAAAAGACATAGTTCGTATAGGTATTATTGGTACTGGTTACCGTGGACAAAGTCATTTAGACATGCTTTGCCAACGTAAAGACACTGTAATTGTAGCTTTTGCCGATCCTGATCCGCGCATGTTGGCTGGTGCTCAGAAAATCCTTAAAAATGCAGGCCGACCTGCTGTTATAGAATACAAAAACGGCAATGAAGACTATAAAAACCTATTAAAACGAGGTGATATGGATGCGGTTATTATTGCTACTCCATGGGAATGGCATATTCCTCAAGCCATTGAAGCCATTAATAATGGGGTAATTCCTGGGGTTGAAGTATGTGGGGCTATTAAATTGACAGATTGTTGGGATATTGTCAATGCTAGCGAAAAAGCAGGTGTTCCTGTAATGTGCTTAGAGAATGTGTGTTATAGAAGAGACGTACTTGCGGTCTATAATATGGTTAAAAAAGGCCTATTTGGTGAATTATTACACTTACAAGGTGGATATGAGCATGATTTAAGAGGGGTAAAATTCAATAGCCCAGACTCTTCAGATAGTGCTTCGGGTGTAGAATTTGGAGCAAAAGGCTTTAGTGAAGCTGCTTGGCGTACCAACCACTCCTTATATAGGAATGGAGAATTGTACCCTACGCATGGCTTAGGTCCTATTGCGATGATGACTGATATTAATAGAGGTAACCTTTTAACCAGATTGTCTTCGGTAAGCACCAAGGCAAGAGGTTTACATAAATATATAGTTGAACACCCTAAAGGTGGTGATAATCACCCTAATGCGAAATTAAATTTCAAATTAGGAGACATAGTAACTACCACTATACAAACTACTAATGGAGAGACGATGTTACTTACCCATGACACTAATTCTCCTCGCCCTTATAATTTAGGATTTAGAGTTCAAGGTACTCAGGGTTTATGGCAGGATTTTAGTTCAGGCCAATTAAATGCTGGACATCTATATATAGAAGGCGTTTCCCCAAAACAACACCAATGGGAAAACCCAGAAGCCTATTTAAAGCAACACGATCATCCATTATGGAAGAAATATGAATCAGATGCTGTAGGTGCTGGACATGGCGGGATGGACTTTTTTGTAGACAATGCCTTTGTAGAATGTATTAAAAGAAATGTGCCTTTTCAATTAGATGTATATGACCTAGCCACTTGGTATGCCATCACTCCCCTTTCTGAAAAATCAATTGCCGAAAATGGACAGGTACAAGAAATACCTGATTTTACAAGAGGCAAATGGAAAAACAGAAAACCTGATTTCGCAATGAATGATGAGTATTAGTTAGACTAAGAAAGTTGATTGTATTTTTCTAATAGCTGGATTTGATTCCTAGCACGCACTAAGTTTTGCCCTTCGTAACGAGCGCCATAATATTGGTCATTGTTTAAATGGTCTGTTAAAAAGCGAAGTGCTTGCATGTAAATCATAAATTGACCTCCGAAAAAAAAGT
The DNA here is from genome assembly GCA_947461595.1 of Bacteroidota bacterium. Taxonomy (GTDB): domain Bacteria; phylum Bacteroidota; class Bacteroidia; order Chitinophagales; family Chitinophagaceae; genus Sediminibacterium. The sequence continues at coordinate 11,387 of CANHLZ010000031.1, forward strand.
GGTCCCTTTCAAAAGAAGATAGCTCTTCCTTCATAAAATGTAAATAGCCTTTTTGCAAGGCTTGCCATTTTAATGGGTCTACCACTACTTTATTTAAATCTTTTTCTTCTTCTGAAACAGCGCATATACAAGTACGACACATATCCCCTATATCACTAATAAAATAGCCTGCCATGACCGTGTCTAAGTCAATCACGCAAATGGCTTTTTCTACTCCATTAATTTTATTAAAAAGAACATTACTTATTTTAGTATCATGATGCGTTACTCTTTTAATGGCTTCTTTGTTTTCGATAAACTTGTTATAAGTAGTAACGTATTTGTTATTTGCTTTTAAAAATTGAATGGCTTCCTTATTGGACTCGATTTTTTTTGCATTGCCTTTTTGAATGGCTTCTGTAAATTGATGGTACCTTAAATTTAAATCATGAAATTGTGGGAGGGTATCTTGCAATAATTGAGCATTAAAATTCTTTAATATTTGGGTGAATTTTGCAAATTGTTGTGCCGCTTCTTCCACTTGGTGTTCATTGTCCAAAACACTTAAGGCGTATCCTTCTATTTTATGAAATGCCCTATAATAAGAGCTCTCCCACTCTACTAAAGTTATGCCGCTTTGCGTGGGCACTAAATGAGTGAATAAATATTTTTGATGATTTTCCAGTAGGTAATCAGAAATGGCATTGATGTTGGCATCAATGGCTGCAGGATTTTTGAAAACTTTGTGGTTAATGGATTGTAAAATAAATTCGCCAGTATTGGTTTTAATAGAATAAGTGCTATTGATTAATCCCTGATGAATGGGCTCATAACTAATTACGTTCCAGCCATATAATTTGAATATTGCTTGCATAAAATTTTTACTACTTAAAAGTACTAAAATAAGCTCATTGTTCGTACCTTGAAAATATAAATGGAATTGATTATGAGTATGAACAGAAGAAAATTTTTAAATTTAAGCAGTTTAGGAATTACTAGTTTTACTTTAAATGGATTTATACCAACCATCAATAATATAATTGAAGTGAGTCCTGTAGTAGCTGCCACTTGGGATGCAGGTTTGGCGGCCAATCTTGCTGCATGGAAAGTATTGGGAGCGGGCGGTAAATCCATCGATGCGGTTGAAAATGGGGTCATGATTACCGAAGAAGAAATAAATTGTTGTGTGGGTTTAAGTGGCAATCCAGATAGAGATGGTCATGTAACATTAGATGCTTCCATAATGGACCATGAATTTAATTGTGGTAGTGTTGCTTTTTTAGAGCGAATTAAACATCCTATATCTGTAGCACGCCGAGTAATGGAAAAAACACCGCATGTATTGTTGGTAGGTGAAGGAGCACAACAATTTGCAGTGGCAGAAGGATTTACTTTGGAGCCGGATCAATTGTCTGATGATGCTAAAAGATCCTATGAAGCTTGGTTAAAAAAATCCGAATACAAACCTGTTATTAATATTGAACGAAAAAAATCCTTAAGTCAATTAGACCCCTCTTTAATGGCTCCTCATAAATTAAGTAATGGAGAATGGAATCACGATACTATTGGCATGGTGGCATTAGATCGTTTTGGTAATTTAAGTGGAAGTTGCACGACGAGTGGTGCCGGTTTTAAAATGAGAGGTCGTGTTGGAGACTCTCCTGTTATTGGAGCGGGATTGTATGTAGACAATGAAGTGGGTGCGGTAGTGGCCACTGGCCAAGGAGAAGATGTAATAAGAGTGGCAGGTTCCAGTGCAGTAGTGGAACAAATGAGACAAGGGAAATCTCCAACGGAGGCTTGTAAATTTGTGGTGGAGCGAATTAATAGAATAAAAAAAGAAAAAGCAAAAGACATCCAAATATGTTTTATAGCTATTAATAAAAAAGGGGAAGTGGGCGCTTATGCTTTACACAAAGGTTTTAATTATGCAGTTCATACGAATGATGGAAACAAATTAATGGAATCTTCTTCGCTAGATTAAATTTTTTAAATTTTTGACCAATGGCAATACCCATTCTTGAGATAGCTGTTTTTTCAGTGGAAGCTGCTTTAGATGCGTTTAAAGCAGGTGCCCATAGAGTTGAATTTTGTGAAAACCCTTTTGAAGGAGGCACTACTCCTTCCTATGGAAGTTTAGCTACCTTATCCATGTTAACTGATAAGCCTGTATTTCCAATTATTAGGCCGAGGGGCGGCGATTTTTTATATACAGAAAATGAATTTAATAGTATGAGATCGGATGTACTATTGGCTAGAAAATTAAATTTCCCTGGAATTGTATTAGGATTATTAACATCGGAGGGAGCCATAGATACGGATAGAACAAAAAGATTAGTGGATTTGGCCAGGCCTATGGAAGTCACTTTTCATCGTGCTTTTGATAGATGTAAGGACCCTTTGCATGCATTGGAAGAGGTTATTAAAACAGGTTGTAAAAGAATTTTAACCAGTGGTCAAGTACCTAATGCGGCCGATAACCTACCCTTGTTAAAAAAACTAGTTCAACAAGCGGGTGATAGAATTATCATTATGCCAGGAAGTGGTGTGCGTTCTAACAATATTAAAGAAATAATGAAGGAAACAGGGGCGATTGAAATGCATAGCAGTGCTAGAAAAATAATACCAAGTCAAATGATTTATTTTAAAGCAACCATGCATGAAAGTTTACAATCAACGGGGGTGGATACTGTAGAAATTAAAAAAATGTTGGAGCAACTTTAAACTTATTCATCTTTACTTAACTAATACAACATACGTGCTCTAATAGTATGTTTTACTTCTTTTAAAAGCGCGATAGCCGTTTTTGATAATTTAGAATCTACATCTAAAACTACATAACCAATTTCGTCATTCGTTTTTAAATATTGACCCACAATATTTATTTTATTTTTAGACATGACGGTATTAATGGCACTTAATACTCCAGGTACATTATTGTGAATATGTAAAATACGATGTGCATGTTCTACCGGAGGCAAACTGATGCTAGGTATGGTATGCGAACCATAAGACACACCGCGTTCTAAATATTGATATAATTTAATACTTACGTCTTCTCCAATATTTTCTTGTGCTTCTTCTGTTGAGCCTCCAATATGTGGTGTTAAAATTACATTGGCTAATCCTTGAAGTGGTGTGGTGAATTTGTCGCCATTTTTTTCAGGTTCAATAGGAAATACATCAATGGCTGCTCCAGCTACTTGCTTTTCTTTGATGGCTTGGCTTAAAGCATCTAAATCCACCACTTCGCCCCTTGCATAATTAATTAATATAGCCCCTTGTTTAAATTGTTTAATAACTGCTTTACTAATTAAATTTTTTGTTTGATTGGTTTCAGGAACATGTACAGAAATAATATCTGAACTGCTTACTAAATCTCTAATAGATTTTACGGAGCTGGCATTCCCTAATGGAAGTTTAGTTTCAATATCATAAAACTTTATTTTCATTCCCATCGCCTCGGCCATCACACTCAATTGAGTACCAATATTACCATAGCCAATAATACCCATTGTTTTTCCTCTTAATTCAAAACTTCCTTTTGCTTCTTTATTCCAAATTCCATTGTGTGCAGCGATATTTTTATCAGTGATACGACGAATTAACATAATGGATGCTCCTATTACCAACTCGGCTACACTTCTGGTATTACTATAAGGTGCATTAAATAATGCAACTCCATTTTGTTTACAAGCCTTAACATCTACTTGATTGATGCCAATACAAAAACAACCAATCGCTTGTAATTTTTTTGCACTATCTAAAACTTTCTTTGAAACAAATGTTTTAGATCTTATACCAAGTATATGAACATCTTTTATTGCTTTAATCAATTCCTCCTCATTTAAAGCGCCAGCTACCTTTTTTACATCAGTATACCCTTGTTCCTTGAAATATTGCACCGCCTTATCGCTGATGTTTTCAAGAAATAAAACCTTAATTTTCTCCTTTGGGTAGCTAGTGGTATCTAAATTGTTCATGAAGCAAAGTTAAAAAAAATATACTGTTTGGTATTCATTAACAATAAATTAAGTGATTATAGCGTTATTTTGTAGTTATTCATTTGAATAGCCCCTCTCTAAAAACTAACAGATGATCGTACGATTTGCCTTAATTTTTTCCTTCTATTTTTTAAACTGTGCTTGTGGGACAAGTCAAGGCCCTAAATACTTAGAAAAGCCTAATTTTTCTTCCACTGGGTTAAGTGTTACAGATAAAGAAAAGCTAATGGCCGAAGTGAAGGCGAAATATGATATTCTATTAGGGAAAAAAGGATTTAGCGGAGAAATTCTTGTTGCAAAAAATGGGGAAATTATTTTTGAAGATTATAAAGGATTTTCTGATTTCGGTAATAAAACTGCCATGTTGCCGGAAACCCCTATTCATTTAGCATCTATTTCAAAAACTTTTACAGGGATGGCTGTTCTGAAATTATGGGAACAGAATAAATTGGATTTGAAAGCATCTGTAACAAAATACATTCCAAATTTTCCATACACCGATGTGACCATAGAACAATTGTTGTCTCACCGCAGCGGATTACCTGATTATAGTGTTTTTATGGAATCTCATAAGTATAAAGCAATCAAAGTAAAAAATAAAAGAGGTCGTTGGGTAAAGAGAATACAATTGATCAAGTCCGAAACACCTTTCAAGAAAGGGCTTTACAATAATCAAGATGTGTTGGATTTTATGGTTACTAGAAAGCCTGCACGCTTAACCAATCCAGATCGTGTTTTTAAGTATTGCAATACCAATTTTGTTTTATTAGCAATAATTATAGAAAAAATATCAGGGCAAGATTATCCAACCTATATGGCAGATAATTTATTCAAGCCCTTAAAAATGGATAATACCTTTATTTTTAGTGCAAAATCTTTGGATAAATACACCCCGTCTTATAATGCAAGAATGGTTCCTTACCGTATTGAGAAGTTTGATTGTATTTATGGAGATAAAAATGTGTATAGTACAGCTCGGGATATGCTATTGTGGGACAAGGCTTTGACAGAAGGTAAATATTTAGCGCCAGCTACTTTGGAGATGGCTTATCAGCCTCAAAGTCCCACCAATAAATACCACCATAATTATGGTCTAGGCTGGAGAATCTTAACTAAGCCCAACGAAGAAAAGCTTGTTTATCATAATGGTTGGTGGCATGGGAATAACACCGTTTTTACCCGCTTAATTAATGAATCTGCTACCATTATCATTTTGGGTAATAAATTCAATAAATCTATCTATAAAGGCAAAGAATTAGCCTCCGTTTTCACTGGCAAAGTAGATACCACCTCTTTAGTAGAGTAATGTTGAGTTTTTTGCACTTTTTTTGACTTTTACCCCCTATTTTTGCAGTCCTTAATTGATAACTAAAGAATATACTTTTTTATGAACGATTGTCTATTTTATGCCGTTCCGGCTATGGGAATTGTAGGTTTACTTTATACGCTGTTGAAATTCAAC
>CANHLZ010000032.1 GCA_947461595.1 Bacteroidota bacterium
CAATCTACCTTGGTGGATTCGGCTGTTTATATTGCCTATTTTTTTATGGCTTTACCAGCTGGATTAATCATGAAAAGATTTGGTTATAAAATGGGCATCATTATTGGTTTATTATTATTTGCTATGGGGGCCTTTTTGTTTGTACCAGCTGCCGATAACCAATCTTATGTTTATTTTTTGTTTGCCTCTTTTGTTATTGCTTGTGGTCTTACTATACTTGAAACAGCTGCTAATCCTTACGCCTCTGCTTTAGGTGATCCTGCTTCTTCAACGCAACGTTTAAATTTGGCACAATCATTTAATGGATTGGCTGCCTTTTTAGCGCCGCTTATTGGTGCAAAAGTTATTTTTACAGAAGGCAATTCGCCAGAAACATTAAATGCCATGTCTGCTTCAGTGAGACAAGCGGCATTGGCTTCGGAAGCCTCTACTGTAAAAATGCCTTATACTATTCTAGGCATTGTCTTATTAATTATTGCCGTATTATTTTATTTAGTGAAACTTCCAGATATTAGGGCTAAAAATACACAATCCAATAAGGCTACTGTATTGGGCACTTTTAGCCACTCCCATTTAAGATGGGCAGTGATTGCTCAATTCTTTTATGTGGGTGCACAAGTATGCGTACTTAGTTTATTTATTTTATTTGCCACAGAATCTGCAGGTGTTAATCAATTTCAAGCAGCTCAATTTTTAAGTTTTGGAACCCTTGCCTTTTTGATTGGACGATTTACGGGTACTTTTTTAATGAATTACATTACCCCTAATAAATTATTAACGGCCTATGGGATCATGGCTGCCTTACTATGTGCGGTGGCTATTGCTACCCATGGCATGGTAACTATTTATGCTTTAATTGGAATATGTTTTTTCATGTCTATTATGTTTCCAACCATTTTTTCATTAGGTATCAAACAATTAGGTACTGATACGGAAATGGGCAGCAGCTTGATTATTATGGCCATTGCAGGCGGCGCTGTTTTACCGCGCATCTTTGGGTTAATAAGTGATGCAACAAGCAATATTCAAATGGGTTATATCGTACCGCTTATTGCTTTTATGGTGGTCGCCTATTTTGGATGGAAGGGTAGTGCAGTAAAAGAGTAAATTTTTAATGTTTGTATACTTTCCCGTCTTTCATTACCCAGTCAATATTTTGTAAAGCACTAATATCTTTCGTAGGATCTTTTTTTAATGCAATAATATCTGCAAAGCTGCCTTCTTTTATTTCACCAATTTTACCTTGCATGCCTAATAATTCTGCTGCAGTAGTAGTGGCTGTTTGTATGGCTTGAATGGGACTTAATCCCCAATCTACAAAATAAGTAAAGTCTTTGGCTTCTGTTAAATTCCAATCATAGCCACCAATATCAGTTCCATAGGCCAGTTTGACACCCATCTTCATTGCTTTTTTGAAAGTGGCTTGAATGGATTGTTGAAAGTATTGATTAATTGGACTTCCTAATTTTGCGCGACCTTCTGCTACATATTCATTTACAAATAAAGTAGGGCACCAATAAACGCCTTTCTCTACCATTAAACGCATACATTCTTCATCCATTCCACTACCATGTTCAATAGTACTTGCACCAGCATTAATAGCAGCAATGATACCATCTCTGGTCATAGCATGTGCTGCTAGTTTTTTTCTACTAAGTATTGTTTCATCTCCAATGGCTTTAATTTCCTCATTGGTAAAATTGGGAATTGATCTGAAAGAACCATCTGGTAAACGATAATAACCCCGGTCGGCATAAATTTTAATCCAATCTGAACCCTGCTCTAATTGTTGTCTAACGGCTCTTCGTGCTTCATCAGCTCCTGTAATTTCTATTACCCCTTTTGGTAGATGTAATTCCCATGAGTAATCTGAAGCTTTGATAGGATAATGCCCTGTAGTATTCATTGCTAGTGTAGAAACGAACATTCTAGGACCACTAATTACACTTTTATTGATTGCTTTTTTTAGATCCACATCTGCGAAGCCTGCGCCTTCCGTGCCTAAGTCTCGTAGGGTGGTAAATCCATTCATTAAAGCTTTTTCTGCGCTTTTGGTAGCACGGATGGTTCTGTAGGGAATAGATTCTTTTAAAACTTGTACATCATAATCTTCTGAAGTGATGTCTCCTTGCAATAACACATGTGTATGACAATCTATCATACCAGGCATTACGAAATAACCACTCAAATCTATAATAGAGTCGGCTTGAATTGTCGTGCTACTAATAGAAACCACTTGATTGCCTTTTATAAAAATATTTTGCTTTTCTGACACGACACCCGTTTTACTATCCAATAATTTACCACACTTAATTAAAATTGTTTTTTGTGCTGTTAGAGTAACACAAAAAAATAAGGACAAGCTTAGAGTTATAAAACGCATATTAATGTTTTTTAGATTAATTTTTAATTTTGTTGAATCGAAATTAAAACAAGTCGGCTAAACTAAATAGTTTTATTTAATTAGTTGTTGTTTTTGCATCCACTTTTTTAATAAGTCGGGCCAATATACTTCGCTGGTTGGGTTTTTCATTCCAAAACCATGGCCTCCTTTTTCATATAAATAAATTTCCGCAGGTATTTTATTTAATTGTAATTCATAAAAATAAGTAGTTGAATTAGCTACTGGAACCGCGCCATCGTCTTTTGCGTGTACTAAAAATGCAGGAGGCGAATCCTGATTAACATGTTCTTCGTTGCTGAAATAATGAATGGCATCTTCAGTCATCACGGGTCCTATTAGATTATTTCTAGAACCACCATGTCCAAAATTTTTGAAAGTTATGACAGGATATATTAGTAGTTGAAAGTCGGGCCTCAAGGAAATATTTTCTGGGTTACTAATTTTAACATCATTATAGTGAGTCGATAAACTAGCAGCCAAATGACCACCTGCAGAAAATCCCATGACCCCAATTTTTTTCGCATCTATACCCCAATCTGCTGCGTGTAATCTACATAAATACATCGCTTGTTGAGCATCTTGTAAAGGGGCAATGGATTTATCAATTTGATTGGCCTTATTGGGTATTCGGTATTTTAAGACTAAGGCATTGACGCCAATACTGTTAAAAAATTTAGCTAAATCAGAACCTTCATGACTAGCTGCTAAAATTGAATAGCCCCCGCCTGGGCAAACAATTACACAGGGTCTTTTTTCATTGTCATTGGCGACTCTATAATATTGGTAAGCAGGCTCCGAAACCTTTTCAATAATTAAAATTCCTGTTGCAGTACTTGAAGCTTCTTTGTTTTCCTGTTGGATGTAATTGGGTGTAACATTGTATAAAGGCTGAAATTGTCCCATTGTCATATTCAGTTTAAAAAAAGTAAATAAAATTAAAAAAATAAAGCGGCAGGTGTTTTTAGTTTTCATAAAAATTATTTTGAACCTTGAATTAATAAGCTGTAAAAGTTAATACATTTTTGAAAATCGGTGACCAATAAACGTTCATCTATTCCATGATAGCCCTTGGCGTTGGTAATGGGTGTAAAATTAATAACGCCATCGCTAACTTCCCTATAATTTCTAGAATCGGTGGCACCTACCATCAACATAGGTGCTACAATTACATCATCAACAATGGCATTAATCACTTTTTCCACTCTTTGGAAGGCTTGGCTATTAATGTCGGTTGTAGGCGACGGCATGGTACTGTAATTATTGTAATAGGTAATTTTTATATTGGTGTCATTTACTGTTTTTTCAACAAAATTGAATACATCCTTTTGAGATTCTCCAGGCAGAATACGACTATTTACATAAGCAGTGGCAAAGGTTGGAATAACATTGTCTCTAACACCACTGTTAATTATGGTAGGTACAATAGTGGTTCTAACCAAAGCATTGGTCGAAGGAGACGCTGATAAGTTATTGAGCACTTGTTTTTCAAAAAGCCACATATTGGATAAAGCCATTTTTTTCCCAAAATTTTCTGTGTAGCCGCTCACCCTTTCTAAATAAGCTTTTATGGGAGGAATTAATTTGGCAGGCATTTGCTTTTCTCTTAATTGATATAAGCCCTTACTTAGAATATCAATAGCGGTAGATTGGCTAGGTATAGAAGAATGGCCGCCTTCTTTTTGTACAGTTAAAATTAAAGTTACATATCCTTTTTCTCCAACACCAATAGAGGCGATGGGTCTTTTAATGTCTTTCATATCTTCAGTAGATATTTCTCCACCTTCATCTACCACTAAATCAAATCTTTTATTTTTAGATTTAAAATATTTTACCACAGCCATAGCGCCCTTTCCACTTGACTCCTCATCGGCACCAAAGCACAATAAAATAGTTTGTTTAGGTTGAAATCCTTTGGCCAATTGCAATTCGGCAGCTTCTAAAATACTGATCATACTTGATTTATCATCTAATACCCCTCTTCCCCATATATATCCCTCTTTCACTTCACCTCCATAAGGTACTGCATGCCATAATTTAACTGCAGAAGCTTCAACTGGAACAACATCGTAATGTGCCATTAAAACCATTGGAAGAATGCTGGTATCTGTTCCCTTCCATTCATACACATAATTAAAACTATCTATCACAGTGCGTGGCAAATTTTTGTGGACCAAGGGGTAAGCTTTTTCTATGAATTTTCGATAGGTAAAAAATGTGACGGTGTCAAACTCATAGGCATCATTGGGTGTTTCAGTTTTAATTTGAATGGCCTGACTCATATGAGCGATTGCCTCTGTAGGCAATATTTCTAATGCACTACTTTTTTGATGCGCACCAGGTGAATTAGAGATTGTTTTACTAACAACAATAGCAGCTAGGATTAACAAAACTACACCTATCAATACAGCAATTTTTTTCATAAAAATGATATTTTATTATAAGCTGTAATATACGAAAACTAAGCTATAAAATAAAAGCGCCCCAGGTAGTTGACCTGGGGCGCAAAAGCATTGTAGTGAGTTGTTTTTATTCATTAAACCCTCTTCTTCTATTCATTTCAAAGCGAATTTTGTTTAAAAACTCCCTTTCTATTTTTAAAGCGTCATTGACTCTTTCCTCTGTTTTTAAAACAGGCTTTAAATCTGTTTTATATTTTTTTCTAGCATTGAGCATGGCTTCCTGAAATAATATTTCATCCTCTGATTTTGTTTTTACAATGTCTTTGACCACTTTTTTATATTCTTCATATACGGGCCAAAATGCTTCTGCTTCAGGGGTTGTCAAAGCTAATTTTTCGGTGATAAACTGAATTTTAAATAATTCAATGCGTTCTTTACGCTCTCGCCCGTCTTCCCCTCTCATTCTAGGCTCTCTTCTTTCCTCCATTTCTTGCTCCTCTCTTGGCGGCGGCGGTGGCCTACGCCTAGGATTGGGTTGGGTATAGCCGCTTACTAGTAAGAGAATAAATAGGGCGCTAAAAATCATTCTTTTCATAAAATCTTTTTATAAATATCTTAATTAATGTATAATCGCTTTTTGTATTTTTTCAAGTTCTTTTTCTTCTATATTTTTAAGAGAGGCATTTTCTTTTTTAATGATAAGATCAAAATCTAATTCGGCAATAGCTTCATTATTAATAACGTAATTGGTCATTTCTTCATTCGGAATTTCTTGAATGGAAACAGTGGTTAGTGTTTCCTTTTTCATAGTTGTATTATTAAAAATATAGGCCCCTATGATTAATATAATAAAACTAGCAGCTACTGCCATTTTTGCATAGTGGTTAATGAAAAATATTTTTACTGAAGATGTATTGGTAGTATTATTTTTTTCTGATTGTATGCGTTTCATTATTTGATCGGGGAAGGATTCGAAATAATTAAAAGGCGCATCTGTATTGGTTAAATTAAATCGGTTTAAATGATCTTTTTTTATAATAGATTCTACCCATGCCTGGTCTTGATTTAATGAGTCCTTTTCCTTTAAATGTTCCATAGTTTTGATTTGATAGTCAATAGGTGATTAAGTTTAAAGCTTTTTTATAAATTTTTCAATTTTTTTTACAGCTTGATGAAAATTGGCTTTAGCCCCACCCACCGTGGTGCCCATGATTCCGGCAATTTTCTCATATTCGTAATCGTCAAAGTACCTTAACATAAATACAATCCTTTGTTTTTCAGGCAGTTGTTTAATTGCGCTTTCTAAAGCAATTTGAATCTCGGTAGTTTTAGGTTCATCTGAGCTGCCAGATGCGTTTTCATAAGTAAATACATCATCATTTGATAACCTGCTGCCTTGCTTTTTTTGTTTTTGAATATAATTCAATGATTCATTGTAAGCAATTCTAAATACCCAAGTACTAAACTCGCTTTCCATTTTAAATCCATCTAATTTATTCCATACTTTGATCCATACTAATTGAGCAATATCATCGGCATCTGCATGTTCCAATACCATTCTTTTAATTTGGTAATAAACCTTTTGCTGATGTTTACGCAATAATTGGGTAAACACAGCTTCTTTATTGATGGATTGCTGGAATTGAATAATAAGTTCTTGATCACTTGGCATACAGTGCTAATATAGACAATTGTTGGGTAGAAGCCTTACATTTTTACCAACCAAACTTATTAGTATTCATTTAGGCTTTATCTTTAAGGAGAAAATTAAAATTAATTTATTATATAAAAATGAAAAAACTTTTAGTAACCACTGGTCTTTTATTGTCCTTATTTTTTTTGAGGGCGCAAAGTAATCTCTACTTTCCAAAAGCGTCTCATTGGGAAAAAAAATCTCCAGCATTTTATCATATCGATACGCTTAAGTTGCAAGAGGCTATACAATTTGCAATTAACAATGAAACAAAATTGCCTAAAAATTTATGGCTTTCTCAAGCGCTCCAATTTGGGAAAGAACCTTTTTCTGACCCAGTAGGACCAATGGCCAGCCGAGGTCCAGCGGCAGGGATCATTATCTATAAAGGGTATATCATAGCAGAATGGGGAAATCCTAATAGCGTCGAAATGTCTAATAGTGTTACGAAGAGTTTTGTATCAACCGTGGTAGGCTTAGCCCTTCAAAAAGGATTAATTACTTCCTTAAATGATAAAGTGTATAGCTATTTCCCACCCATAGAATTAGCAAATACTACAAATAACGGCGATCAAAATCCGATCCATCAAAGTTCATTTATTTATCCATTTGAAACCGATCATAATAGAAAAATTAGTTGGGATAATATGTTAAGACAAACAAGTGATTGGGAAGGTACTTTGTGGGGCAAGCCAGATTGGGCAGATAGACCTTCAGACAAGCCTAATGAATGGTTGACTAGAAAACGTAGCGAACCAGGCACTAGTTATAAATACAATGATACCAGGGTCAATGCATTGGCTTTGGCTGCTACAGCCGTTTGGCATCAACCATTACCAGAAGTACTTAGAGATAATATTATGAATCCAATTGGTGCTTCTACTACTTGGTTGTGGACAGGATATAAAAATTCATGGATTGTATTAGATGGTAAAATGATTCAATCGGTAAGTGGCGGTGGTCATTTTGGTGGTGGGCTTTTTATCAATGCTTATGATATGGCAAGGTTTGGATTATTGACCTTAAGAAAAGGTAATTGGAATGGCAAACAATTAATTGCCGAGGACTGGTTCAAAATTGCTACTACACCTACTGTTGCCAATGAAGGGTATGGCTTTATGAATTATTTTTTAAATACCAATAAAAAATTATATCCATCAGCGCCAGAAACGGCTTATGCGCATATAGGCAATGGGACTAATATGATTTATGTAGATGGGGAGAATGATATTGTTGCAGTAGTAAGATGGATAGAAGACAAAGCCTCAGATGAATTTTTGAAAAAAATGCTAAGCGCTTTACCTAAAAAATAATACAGTTGTAAAAATAAAAAAGCCATCCCTATTTTCAGGATGGCTTTTATTTTGTAACTATTACTATTTATGCTCCTTTTTAGTAGCTAGTATTTTATGATAACTGGTATAAGAAATGAGTAATAAAACAAAAAATACAATGGCCATTATGCTATTGGACATGGGATCATTTACAGAGAGATGTGCATTCAATGCAGTTAAATACATTATTCCAAACCCAACATAGGCCCATTCTTTAAATCGAGCAGGCACGGCAGGAATAATTAATAGCAATAGTCCAACTAATTGCCCAATACTGACTTCTATACCAAGGTAACGAGGGATACCTAAGTGGGTGGCACCATCAATGGCCATTTTAGTATTCATAAAAATAGCGGTGGAAGCAAATAAGCAAATAATACTGGTGGTAATCCAATAAATAATTTTTGTACTTTTCATTAATATTTTTTTATAATATTAATAAATTTTTTTTAAATACTTTCAAATTCGCCTCTATTTGTATTTTTTATCACTTTGTCCGCTTCAAATATTTTTCCATTCATGGCAATAAAAACGCCTACAGGCAACACTTGTGCAAAGGCAAGGGCGCTGCCTAAATTAAACAATCCATCTGAGCTGCCAAATTTATAAGGCACCATAGCGCCTGTTAAAATGATCGTTTTATTGGGGCAGTGCTTGGCTAAATAAGAAGCGGTAAGCGTCATGGTGTCGGTACCATGGGTAATTAGTATCTTATTTTCAATAGCCTCATTACAAGCTGATGCAATTAATGATCTGTCAGATTCTTCAAAGTCGAGACTGTCTTTTAACATTAAAGTATGAATGGATAAGTCTAAACGACTTCTACCCAGGGTGAGCATTTCAAATAAATGGGTTTCGTTAAAATACAAGGTTCCGTTTAATTCATTGTATTCTTTGTCAAAAGTGCCACCAGTTATAAAAACTTTTATTTCCGATTGCATACTATTTTAGTTTTAATAATTGTCGTCATTGATTTCAATCCAATAGCCATCTGGATCTTGCAACCATATTTGATGTACGCCATCTATTCTAGTGGTTATGGAATTTTTATTTCCATTGACATCTTCATAGGGCCAATTGATTTCTTTTAGTTTTACTATAAATCCATTAAAATCAGGTTCTGTATAACAAGTATGTTGATTTTTGTAATATTCTTTTTTTTCATTTGCTCCTTGAATTACATGTAACATAACATGATCGGCAGTTTTATACCAAATATGTTTGCCATCATGAAACGGTTCAGGTATGGAATCTATTCCAATTATTTTGCTATAAAAGTTTCCGGTTTTTTCTATATCCATGACATAAATAGCCGTATGGTTAATATGTGCTTTTGTATTTTTTTGTTGTGCATTTAAGTGGAACGCCAAAAACAAGAATAGGAAGGAAGAAATAATTTTCATAGAAATCCTTTTTATAATCCTAAGATACTAAAAACAAATCTTCGAAATTGAATTATTTTATCGGTGCACTGGAGGCTTTTCAAACATATCATGTCTATCCAAGTTTCGATTGTCTGAAAACGCTTCTGGTTGCGCAAACTTTCTAGTCATTTTTGAACTTTGTAATGTACTATTAGATTTATAGGCTACTGCACCAATGACATTTAAAGCTGCATTCAATAGGGTTTCGCTAGGATCTCCTAATAACCTGTAGGGTAGGACATTATCTATTACTTGATAATTAGGAATGAATCCATTCACGGTTCCGTAATCGGATTGGTCTACTGAGTTGGTAATTTTAAAAGTAATAGGTTGAAGGCCATAGTTCCATCTCTTTTTTTCATCTGTAATGGTAAAAGAACCTACATTTTTCCCATAAGTATGTTCCCCTACTAGGATGACTTCCATAAAAGGCTTTAAATTATTAATGATCAACTCACTTGCAGATGCCGTACTATTAGAGGTAAGAATAAACACTCTATTTAAATTACCTATATTGTTAGGCTCGTTTTGAAATTTTGTGATAAAAGAGGTTTTGTCATTTTGTTTAGTAAGATACTCTGTATAAGCTGCGTTATACACTTTTTTATTCATCACATTATTTTCTCTAGCACCAATGTCTTTCACTATTAGGTTAGTGAGCAGGTTGGAGGAACTTACATAACCTCCTCCATTGTAGCGTAAGTCAACAATTAATTCATTGACACCTTTTGATTTAAAACGAGCAAATATGGCCCTTAAGCTATCATCAAAACTAGAAAGAAATTGAGTATAGGAGAAGTAGCCTACTTTTTTACCAGACCAATTAATAACCGTATCTGCTAAAACAGGATTGGTTTGCAATTCTTCCTTGGTGAGTTTTAAATTTTTATCTATTACACCAAAAGTATTATTTGAAAATAGTCCAAAGCCTAAGGTCAACGTTTCATTTTGTAAAATAGTACTGTAATTTTTTGCAGTAACTCTTTGGCCATCTACCGACAAAATAATATCCCCTCTTTTTATTCCGCTTTTTTCGGCAGGGCTTCCCTTTAAAACATAAGCAATGACCAAAGCAATATCACCATCGGTCTTGGTATTGTCTATGAGGAAGGCGTTAATTTTTACCCCTAAAATTTTATTAATACCATTTAGCTGATTGATTAAATTACTAGAGCTACTATCAATCCATGAAAATCGATCTGTATTGCCATAATCGTATAAAATCGAAGTAAAATATTTCATTGGGTCTAAGTTTACATCTGTCTTAGACAAAGCGGGCATATTGGTTGACCACAAATAGTAGTTGCTCATCATTTGATGTATCCAAGTATTCACATTAGCATTGGTCACTACAGGTGGAGTAGTAGTGCTAGAAGTAGTAGCATCTGTTATGTCTTTTTTACAAGAAAATAGTATAATTGAAACTAATAAAGCAAAAGTTATTTTTTTAATATTCATAGCAATTTTTTCTTGGCATAAATTTAATAAAAATTAGGTTTGATTCTATTTTTAATAATTAAAATTACTTAAAGGAGAACTTTTGAAAGGACAATTAAAATGCTTAATTTTACCAACTCAACTTAAAAGAGTCCCATTTAACTGAACTATATGAAAAAATATTTATTTCTAATTATCTATACTTTAGGCTTTAATAGCCTATTTGGTCAAGGAACCAATAAATATGTTCAATCTATAAATGATTGGCATGCCAAAAGAGAAAATGATTTAAAACAACCCAATGGGTGGCTAAATTTAGAGGGCCTTTTCTGGCTAAATAAAGGGGTCAATACATTTGGTAAAGGAGAAGGGAATGATAGTAAATACAACAATCAAGCTTTTCCCGATTATTTAGGTGATTTTATATATGAAGGTGATTCTGTTTTGTGGATGAATAAGAATAATAACAGCATTAAAATTAATAATAAAGAAATAAAAGGAGCAGAGCCTACTATTGTGTTTAACGATAAGGATGCTAAGACTATGGATTGGTCTCATTATAGATGGGTAGTTATCAAACGCGAAGATAAAGTAGGCATCAGATTTAGAAATTTGCAAGCCGAAGCAGTAAAAAATTTTAAAGGAATCAACCGCTTTGCTGTTGACTCCAATTGGCGCCTTAAAGCAGTATTGGTTCAACCTGCTCAAAATTTATTAATGATCACCAATGTATTAGGCCAATCTACGGCACAAAAAAATGCAGGTCGATTATTATTTACTATTCATAATAAAGAATATACTCTAGATGTTATAGACGAAGGAGGCCCCAATTTATTTATTGTTTTTGGAGATGAAACTGCAGGTAAAACAACTTACGGGGCAGGCCGATTCATTGATATTCCTAAGCCAGATGCCAATGGTAATACAGAAATAGATTTTAATAAAGCCTACAACCCCCCTTGTGCATTTACTGCATTTGCTACTTGTCCTTTGCCTCCTCCACAAAATCGATTAAAAGTGAGCATTACTGCTGGAGAAAAAAATTATGGCCATCACTAAGTAGACCATTAACTTTGGCTTGAAATGGACAATCAACAATTTAAATTCGATGCTATTGCTGTCATAGGATTAGGTTATGTGGGCTTGCCCTTAGCAGTGGAATTGGGTAAAAAGTATAAAGTCATTGGATTTGATATTGATGCTAGTAGAATTGAAGCTTTAATAAGAGGAGTAGATGAGACCTTACAATGTACTACGGAAGAAATTCAAGCAGCCAAACAAATAACTTTTAGCAATGATTTAAGTACAATAAAAGACTGTTCAGTTTTTATTATCACCGTACCTACACCAGTTGATAGGCTAAAACAACCAGACCTAAGACCCTTATTAAAAGCGTCAGAGATGGTGGGCTCTGTTTTAAAAATCGGTGATTTAGTTATTTATGAGAGTACTGTTTATCCAGGTTGTACGGAGGAGGATTGCGTTCCGATTTTAGAAAAAGTAAGTAATTTAAAATTCAATCAAGATTTTTTTTGTGGCTATTCTCCCGAAAGAATTAATCCAGGTGATAAAATAAATACGCTCACTAAAATTATAAAAGTGACTTCGGGCTCAACGCCTGAGATAGCTAATAAGGTAGATGCTTTGTATGCAAGTATCATTTCAGCGGGTACGCATAAAGCGCCCAATATAAAAGTAGCAGAAGCAGCTAAGTCTATCGAGAATGCACAAAGAGATATTAATATTTCCTTTGTTAATGAATTGGCTCTCATTTTTGATAAAATGAATATTGATACGCAGGATGTTTTAGCTGCAGCGGCAACGAAGTGGAATTTCTTACCATTCAAGCCTGGTTTAGTGGGCGGCCATTGCATCGGAGTGGATCCTTATTATTTAGCCTATAAAGCCACCAGCTTAGGCTATCATCCCCAAGTGATTTTATCAGGTCGTCATGTAAATGATCAAATGAGTTATTTTGTTACTAATAAAATTGTACAACTTTTAATATCAAATAAAGTAGCCATAAAAGGAGCAAAGGTTTTATTACTGGGTGTTACTTTTAAAGAGAATTGCCCAGACATCAGAAACTCTAAAGTTTTTGAAATTTATGAATTATTAGAAAAGCAAGGACTACAAGTATTTGCTTTTGATCCTTTTGCTAATGAAGCTGAAGTATTAGAAAAGTATCAAATAAAATTAATCCATGAATTAGGCACTTATGATGCCATTGTATTAACGGTAGCGCACAACTTTTTTAAGTCATTGAATTATGCGAGTTTGAAAAAATCCAATGATACGGTTATCTATGATACAAAGGCATTCTTAGATAAAAAAATTATTACTGCCCGCCTTTAATCATAAAACGAAATAAGTTTATTGAGGGTGATAAGTCCGTTCAGCTTTTTTGATTACTTCCTCTTTATCCAAAGTCATTTTTTTTACTTCTTGTGCTTGATATAGGGCTCTTTGATCGGCATAATGTGGATTCCCTTTTACGGAGCTTGCACCAAAAGTATTCACCGTTTCAATAAGTGGCAGGCTGCCATCTTTTGGGAAACGAACAAATCCAATATAGGCATCACCGCTATTCATTTTACGTTGCGCATCGCCAAAAGGTTCAGTTTGTACAGCAGCCAATACATCTGGCATGCCGCTTTGAGGCCAGTTCTCCTCTCCTCTCACCAATCGTTGCATTTCTCCTAAAGTAACATCTAGGCGTTGGTAATTTTTCATTAAGAATTGATAGATGTACTCAAAAGTAGCCACCGCTTCTTTGGTAGTCAATTTATCATTCTTATGGTCTTTCATTAATTTAGGTACATAATAATAAGCTAAATTATAAATGAGTGCTCCATTGCTTTCGGCAATGGCTTGATGGTTCCATTTTTTTAAACTTGTTATAAGAGTTGCATATTGCGGATATTTATTTTCGTCCAACATAAATAAAGTATCTGCTGTAAATCCATAAGGGTATAAAATTGTAGCAGGAAGCTGACGATCAAATTTGATACGCTTTAAATCTGCGTAACTAAACTTATCTAATTGGTCAATTAAATCCTTGGCACGACGACTTCGATTGTTATGGACTAATTCATAGCCATCGTAAGCGTCAAAATTGGCAGGGTTTAAATTTTCATTTTCTGCAGTAGCTAAAAAAGGGGAATGGTTGGTATTAAATAAGTAACCACTTTTTGGATTTAAGTATTGAGGCAATGCACTTAAAGGTTTAAACTTGGTCCAAAGTGTTGCGTGAGTATTACCCGGTAAAGTAGAATTCCAATGATAACTAGTATCTGCATTACGATAGGGCATTTTTCCATTGGAAATATAAAAGATAGTATCGTTTTTATCGGCATACACAATATTAAACATCGGTAAATGGTTCTGTGTTAAAGCGGCTTTGAATTGTGTAAAATTTTGCGCTTTATTCATGGCATACCATTGTTGTAAAGCACCCGCATCCATCAAGGAAGGCAAACGCATCGAAAAGTAATCGCCACTAGGGGTGGCTGCGGTAGGTCCATAGATAGAAGTATAAGCTGTTTTGTAAATAGGAAATGGAATGCCCTTAATACTTAATTTTATTTTTCTTTTTTCAAGCGTTAGCCATTCTCCATCTACTTTGTATTGTCCTGGATGTTGCTTATCGGTTTGTAATTGATAGACATCAATTTTATCTTGTAAGTTCACTGTATGCGCCCAAGCCAAGTTAGGGGTGACACCATGAAATATTAAGGGGGCACCTGGGAACAATCCTCCTAAAATATTCCAACCTTCTTCGCTTTGTAATTGTGCTTCATAAAAAGCAGTAGCACCTTCAATGGGTTGATGCGCATTAATCAATAACATATTTTCACCAGAAGCCGATTTGCTGGAATGCACTGCAATAGAGTTGCTGCCTTCTCCTGTAAAACCAGGTAATGCCGGAATGGTACCATTTAAAATTTTTGGCAAGGCTTTGTCTACGCCACAAAATACAGCTACTGAAAAAACAGTAGCCGATAAATACTCCTCTATGCTAATAGGGAATACATTTTTATTAAGTATATCTTTTGGGTGTACTTTTGCATAAGCTTCTAAACCCAATAAATATCCACGAACCAATTGTAAAAATACAGGATCCAATTGATCTATTTGCGCCATCACGGTCGCTTTGGTATTGAGTAAGCCTACCACATAATCTATAGGCGCTCCCTTTTTTCCTAAATAAGTGGCCAACTTGCCTTTACCAGTAAGCATCAGGGTTTGAATGGTGGTAAAATCGTCCTCCGCATGTGCCCAAGCCAGTCCATACGCTACTTCTGGGTCTGTGGGTGCAAAAATATGAGGGACCCCATAAGTGTCACGTGCAATGGTAATTTTATCAGTTCTAATTATGGGGCTATTAATGTTTTGAGCAGAAGCCAATTGTAGAATGCTAATAAAAAGGGATAAAAAAAATAATCTCATGGCGAAAGGGTTAATTTTGAAAGTGGAAGCGTTTTAAATAATGATTTCAGTTATCGATAAAATGCAAGCTGTAATTTATAGAAACTATCTAAATTTGCCTCAGTTAAATACAATTAAAATAAATAACAATGATTGAGTCCAAAAGATTTGGTTCTAAAAAAGCTTTAGTTGATATTGATGAAACCATCTGCTTCTACTCAGATAAGCGAGCCTATGAATTAGCCGAACCCAATTTTGAACATATTGCTAAAATTAATAAGTTGTTTGAGGAAGGCTGGCATATTACTTATTGGACGGGTCGTGGTGAAAGCTCCAAAAGAGATTTAAGGGAATTAACTCTTTCTCAGCTTAATCAATGGGGGTGCAAATTCAATGAATTAATCACCGGTTATTGTCCCAATGGAAGTCCTACCAAACCTAATTTTGATTTGGTGATAGATGACAAAGCCAAAAGGATTGAAGAAATTTAATTAAGCCTTTAATAGGGCTTTATTCTTTTTATGAAAGGGCCAATAGAAAGCCAAAAAATGAAGTACTGCAACCGCTTCAAGTATAAGAATATAATAAGGCCATTCGCCAATAACAAAGGGATTGTTGACTGCTGGCTTTGCAGATAAGTACATATAATTTGCCCCAACACTATAATTCACCATACCAACACCTATAGCCACTAATTGGGTATAGCCCAGTACCCAAATCCAAGACCTTGGCCTTGGTCTAAAATTTAAATGAACAATCATATAGGCAATGACGAGCAAGAGGCCACCATGGTCAATAAAGTAAGCATAAAAATTATACCCCTCCATTCCCACGGTAAATTCTGGTGTAAGCATAGCATGAATGCCCCCAGCCAATCCCCAATAATAAAGACATTCGGCCAGCCACTGTTTGTAATTTAGTAATAAAGCAACACACATAAAATAACTAATGCTGCATAAGTGAACTGGTAAATGTTGTTGAATATTCCAAAACCCATGTATTAAATTATAATAGTTTTCTATTATAAAACTAATGATAAAAAAAATGGCTAAAAAGGTAGCATAATTTTTATGTTGTAATTTTTTAAAATGCAGAGGAAGCCTAACCACCAAAACAATAATTAAGGTAACCACCAACATACATTCCCACCAAAAAGGAGAGAAGGGTTCAATAAAAGCAGGAGGTTGAAATTTACCCATAAGCAAACAATCGTTGCGATTAAGTTACGTGAAAATGTACAATAAATAAAACGCAATATGTTTTTAAAAAATAAGTAGCTCAAACAGAGCGCACTAGCCTTTTATTTTAGCCGTGCCTTTAATAAGGCCACGGCATTTAGATGAACCACAATGGCAATTAAATGGTTCCATGGTTTCATCTAAGAAGCTGCCATAATCCAAAGTAAGTTCTTCTCCTTTTTTAATGTCTCTATTGAGATAAAGGTTTAAGCCTTTGTACGTACAATTGGCGTCACAGTGATGATTTTGTGGCGACCACTCTTCGGGCTGTAAATCCCATAATATATATACTTCTGAACTAATAGGGTAGGCGTATCTTCTAAAATTTAATTTTTCTCTTTCATCCCAATTTTCATCAACGAATTTTTTACTAACAATACGTTGTGATTTTTCTTCCCCTTTGAATAATAAAGTATTTTTAGGTAAATCTCTTTTTGCATA
>CANHLZ010000033.1 GCA_947461595.1 Bacteroidota bacterium
AAACCTACCATTCCTTTTGTAATTCCACTTACTGTCCCAGTAAATGTGGGAGAAGCAGTATTCGCTTTTAAATTAATTCTTGCAGACAAACTTGCCGTATCTCTCTCAAATCGACTACTTAACATCGCAAGCGTATCCGCATTTCTTAAATAACCTGTGGTTCCTGTTCCAGTTCCTGTCAAGGTAGTGGTTAAATTATTTATTCTGTTGGATAAACTCACCGTATCTCGAGCAAATCGATTGGTTAACATGGCCGCCGTATCCGTATACCTTACTCTTAATAATAAGGAGTCTCTTGTAGCAGTACTTAATGGCTTATTTGCATCTGATGTATTATCTACAGCACCCAAACCTACCATTCCTTTTGTAATTCCACTTACTGTTCCAGTAAATGTGGGAGAAGCAGTATTTGCTTTTAAATTAATTCTTGCAGACAAGCTCGCCGTATCTCTCTCAAATCGACTACTTAACATCGCTAGTGTATCTACATTTCTTAAATAACCTGTGGTTCCTGTTCCAGTTCCTGTTAATGTAGTAGTTAAATTATTTATTCTGTTGGATAAACTCACCGTATCTCGAGCAAATCGATTGGTTAACATGGCCGCCGTATCCGTATATCTTACTCTTAATAATAAGGAGTCTCTTGTAGCTGTACTTAATGGTTTATTTGCATCAGATGTATTATCTACATCACCTAAACCTACCATTCCTTTTGTAATTCCACTTACTGTCCCAGTAAATGTGGGAGAAGCAGTATTCGCTTTTAAATTAATTCTTGCAGACAAACTTGCCGTATCTCTCTCAAATCGACTACTTAACATCGCAGCCGTATCAGATTTTTGGAGTAAAAAAGAGGTATCTCGTCTAATCCGATTATTCAACATAGCAAGTGTATCTAAATTTCTTAAGTAACCAGTAGTTCCTGAACCTGTTCCTGTTAGTGTAGTGTTTAATATATTTATCCTATTGGATAAACTCGCCGTATCTCGAGCAATCCGATTGCTTAACATTGCGGCTGTATCAGATTTTTGTACCAAAAAAGAAGTATCTTTTTTTATTCGATTTGTCAACATGGCTGCAGTATCTGCATTTCTTAAATAACCACTGGTACCACTTCCTGTTCCCGTTAGCGTAGTGTTTAATATATTTATTCTATTAGATAAACTCGCCGTATCTCGCGCAAATCGATTTGTCAACATGGCTGCAGTATCACCGTATTTTACTGCTCCGGCTTCTGTTGTTGTTCCAGTTATAGATCCAAAAATGGCATAATTAATTGCATTAATTCTATTACTTAATGAAATCGTATCCCTTTGAATTCTATTTGTTAACATGGCCGCTGTATCCGTATATCTTACTCTTAATAACAAGGAGTCTCTCGTAGCTGTACTTAATGGCTTATCCGCATCTGATGTATTTGTAACAGCACCTAAACCTACCATCCCTTGTGTAATTCCACTTACCGTTCCTGAAAAAGAGGGATTTAATAGTGGTGCTTTTAAATTTAATGCAGTTTGTGTAGCTGTACTTACTGGCTTATCTGCATCTGATGTATTATTAATAGCGCCTAAACCTACCATCCCTTGTGTAATTCCACTTACTGTTCCAGTGAATGTAGGAGATGCAATATTTGCTTTTAAATCAATTCTTGTAGATAAAGTAGAAGTGTCTCTTCTTTGTAATAAATAAGAAGTATCTCTTTTTAATAAATAACCAGTAGTTCCTGTTCCTGTTCCAGTTAAAGTAGTTGTTAAATTTTCAATTCTATTCGATAAACTTACCGTATCTCTAGCAAAACGGTTTGTTAACATGGCTGCTGTATCCGTATATCTTACTCTTAATAACAAGGAGTCTCTAGTAGCTGTACTTAATGGCTTATCTAAATCTGATGTATTGTTTACAGCACCTAAACCTACCATCCCCTGTGTAATTCCACTTACCGTTCCTGAAAAAGAGGGATTTAATAGTGGTGCTTTTAAATTTAATGCAGTTTGTGTAGCCGTACTTACTGGCTTATCTGCATCTGATGTATTTGTAACAGCACCTAAACCTACCATCCCTTGTGTAATTCCACTTACCGTTCCTGAAAAAGAGGGATTTAATAGTGGTGCTTTTAAATTTAATGCAGTTTGTGTAGCTGTACTAATGGGCTTACTTGCATCTGATGTATTATTTACATTACCCAATCCTACCATGGCACTAGTAATTCCACTTACTGTTCCAGTAAATGTAGGAGATGCAATATTTGCTTTTAAATCAATTCTTGTAGATAAAGTAGAAGTGTCATTTTTTTGTAGCAAGTAAGAAGTATCGATTGCGATTCTTGTTGTAATGGCTATAGAATCAAATTTTATCTTAGCTCTTAAAGTGTTAGCTGTGTCTGTTAAAGTCTTCGCAGAAACAGCAGATAATTGATCAATCCTATTAGATAAGGTAATAGTATCTCTTTTTTGCAATAAAAAGGTAGTGTCACGTGCCACTTTTGCAGCAGTATAGATACCAAGAGAGACCCAATTTGTATTATCTAAAGTTGCCGTATTTAATTTATAAATAGAATCAACTGTTTGAACATAAACCATCATACCATACTTCCTTCTAGAAGCAGGTATTGCATTACGATCAGTTATCGTTGGCACAACCATATAACCACCTTTACCTAGACTATCTATATGAGTGGGATTGTCGGCACCAGTTGCTGGTGAAATAAAGTCCAATAACTTAATCTGTGCATGTGTGACAGTATAAGTCAATTGAAACAGAACATATAGTAATACTACCTTTTTCATTAATTAATTTATTGATGAGAATGTTAGGTTTCCTGTTCCCCCATTTACCTCTTTTTGAATATAAATAATATAGTTTACTGGTGCCCCACTGGCATTAATAAATGCTTTTGTAATTTTATTAAACCCACCCTTACTTTCAAAACCACCAGACCAGATTTCAGTAATATCTCCTAATGCTGCAGGATATGCGTAATAGGCAAATTGTTTCAGACCAGATGTATTTGAAATGGTAAATGCCCCTTTACCTTTTTCAGTAGCCCATTCCTGACCTCCTCCATCCATCGCAAGTATGTCTGCATCCGTTAAATTACTTGAAGTTTTTGTAGTAATACCCCAATATTTATAAGAGCCTGGTGTAATGGTAATGGTATTTGATTCGACATTTCCAGCAGTAACTTGAAGTGTTTCATCATTGATCCCAAGATTATTTTTTAGTACAGTAGTTCCAGCCGCGTATGAATAAATTACTTTATAAGTTTTTGTTGCTAATAATTGACCAACTACATCTGTTACTGGAGTTGATCCGTTATTGGTAGCTACATTAGAATTGTTTTTATAAAATGTAATGGAACTAAAATTGCCACCCAAATTTTTAGTAAAAGTTGGCACAAAAGTTAAAGTGCCTAAGTTGGTTCCTATTTCTACAACACCTTCTACTCCCATACTTAAACTTGCTGATGGTGGAGTATAATATGGAGGTATGGTTTTTGTGATAATATCTTTTAAAACCTCATCAATGGTTTTGCCTTTTGAAGGGATAGTTTCTCCATCTAAGTATTTTCCAAAGGCCCCTCCTCCAAAATTTACCTTTATATCAGATTGCATCACATTAGAAGCCGCAACAACTGCATCAATTCTATTTGATAAAGAAATGGTATCTTTTTTCTGTAAAAAATATTTGTACGCAGTATCTGCATCAATTTTTAAAGCATTATTAACTAATGTCTGTTGTTCAAGTAATTGAACTCTTAGAGCAAGATAGGCTGTATCACGTTTAAACCTGGAGCTTATCCAAGCAGCGGTATCTGCTTTTTGTACCAAGTAGTTGGTATCAATTATTCTTAATTTTGAAGTAGCTAAATCACCAGAACTAGTTACTAAAGAATTAATTCTATAACTTAAATAAGCAGTGTCTCTTGCAAAACGTTTACTTAACATTAGGGCAGTATCAGTATATTTTACTCTTAATTCAATCCTGTCGCTTAAAGTAATGGTATCAGCTTTATTCAATTTAAGTGCTACGCTACTATTTGTTGCAGAAGTAATAACATATAAATTATTAATTTTATTTAGATAGGCCAATAACATGGCAGAAGTATCAGACACATTTAACTTGCTTGTAGAGTACTTCATTACACTATCATTGATATTATGGTTCTTAACCCATAAATCACCACTAATTGAAGCATTTCCCTTTACTACTAATGAGTCATTAATAGTAGCTTTATTTTTTACAAGCAAACTAGAATCCAATTGAACCAACCCTTTTACAAACAAATTCGAATCAATTTTTACATTCCCTTTGGCTAAAATGGAGTCAGATACATACAATTTACTCTTAGCCAAAATACTCTGATCAATTCTTGCACCCTTTGTTACTATTAATGAATCATTAAATTGTAAAGCAGTATTTAAACTTAATTTTCCCAGTACAGTTAAATTGCTATCAATTAATACATTCCCTTTAGCTAATATGGAGTCAGAAACATACAATTTACTCTTGGCCAAAATACTCTGATCAATTCTTGCACCCTTTGTTACTATTAATGAGTCATTAAATTGTAAAGCAGTATTTAAACTTAATTTTCCCAGTACAGTTAAATTGCTATCAATTAAAACATTCCCATTTACTCTTAATGAATCATTGATAGTTAATATAGAATCAAACCTTCCCTGCCCTTTTACATATAAGTTTGAATCCATTATGGAATTCCCACGAATAAACAAAGAATCGCTAAGCTTTGCATAACTTAAAAATCTTGCTACATCAACAGAAGAGGATAATCCAATGGCAAGCCAAGTATTGTCTAAACTAGCTGAATTTAATTTATATAATACATCTACAGATTGAACATACACCAACATTCCTTGTTTTCTTCTTTTCAAAGGAATACTATCTCTGGTTGCAATGCTAGGTAAAACCATGAATCCACCTCTGCCTAAACTATCAATATGAGTAGCATATTCTCCTTTGCCTCCAACTGTAGAAATAGTACTACCAATTTCAACTTGAGCATTAACAAGCGAATGAGATAATTGTAAAACCAAATATAGTAATATTATTTTTTTCATTTATTGAACTATCAAAGATGAAATGGTTCCTGTATATTTTTCTGGTGAAACATAAATTCTATATTGTAATGGGTAACCCTGAGCATTATTAAATGTTTGTAGATAGGTATTAAATATTGTTGGAAATCCATTTAATGTAATAGTGGTCACCGTATTTAAAGCTGAAGGATAGGCAAAGAATATATATTCATTGTTCATAACAATATTAGATAGACTATATGCCTTAGAAGTAGAATTATTTTCTGTATTCTGTAAATAGTTACTGATACTTTCTGTTGTACTTTTTCCCCAATATCTATTTTGAAAAGTAGTTATGCTAACTGAACTACCATCTATAGAACCTGCAGGATATCCAGGAGAAGCTAGTGAGTATGGCGAAGGATTGCCTAAATTATCAAGTTTTACAGTACCTGCTGTAAAAGATACATTCTTCACTTGATAAGTGATAGTTGATAATAAAAGTCTAGTAGAACCCGAAACAGTTCCAGCTAGTGCATCTGTGGTAACACCGGCCCCTAAAGAGACACCATCTTTATAATAAATAGCAGTACTTGGGGTGGCTTCCAGACCAGCACTTCCTGGATTAAAAGATTTAGACAAACTAATTGAAGCCCTTAGATCCATTCTAGTGCCTATTTCAAGAGAAGTAGTACTGATATTAGTACTAACGCTTGGAGCAGAATAGGAAGCAGCAACTTGTAAAGTTGAAATATCATATAAAAAATCATCCAAGGTTTTCCCTTTCACATAAACTGAATCTCCATCATTATATTTACCTAAATTTCTACCATTTAGTACAACTTTTACATTTTTTGTAAACCTTCTT
Organism: Bacteroidota bacterium; assembly: GCA_947461595.1. Classification (GTDB taxonomy): domain Bacteria; phylum Bacteroidota; class Bacteroidia; order Chitinophagales; family Chitinophagaceae; genus Sediminibacterium. Next base: position 5,905 of record CANHLZ010000033.1, read on the forward strand.
GCATATTTGGCTAACATGGCTGCAGTATCAACTACATTAACTTTGCTTGTATCATATTTCATGACACTATCATTAATGTTTAGACCCTTGACCAATAAATTACCATCAATCTTCACATTTCCTCTAGCCAAAATAGAGTCAGATACATACAATTTACTCTTAGCCAAAATACTTTGTTCAATTCTAGCTCCTTTCTGAACAACTAAAGAATCATTAAAGTCCAACCCTTTATTCAAAATTAAATTTCCTTTTATTTCTAAATCTTTTCCAACGGTTAAATTACTATCAATTAAAACATTCCCTTTAGCTAATATAGAATCAGTTACATACAATTTACTCTTAGCTAAAATGCTTTGTTCGATTCTCGCCCCTTTTAAAACAACCAATGAATCCTTAAACAGTAAACCAGAATTCAAGATTAAATTCCCACCTACAGTCAAGTCTCTATCAATTAGTGCTTGACCCCTTACTACTAAACTTGAATCAATTTTAGCATTCAAAGTATTTACTTTTAAATTGATTCTCTTGGATAAAGAAGCGGTATCTCGTTCAATCCTATTGCTTAACATCGCCAGCGTATCAGAGATTTTTAGTACAGAACCAATTTGAGAACCCACTGCAGATTTTACAAACTCTGTACTTGCAACAGTACCATCATTACTAGAACTATCAGCGGTAGGTGTTTTAGGAGCACCTAAAAAAGTTGGCGAAACTAAAAATTTATTAATTAATGTATCTAAACTTTCACTAGAAATTAATGTCCCTTTTACAGGAAAAGTGACATTGGTTGGCCCAGTGGTATTTACTATTAAATTACCGAATCCTTTTAGTTCCAAATTTCTACCTAAAGTAATTGTTTTACCAAGGTTACTTATTCCAGTACCTCCGCTCTCACCAGATAATATCCCACTTAATTTAGTTGCAGAATCTGCAATTACCGCTTTAAAAGCACTAAATGCATATGGTACAGCCCAAATTTGAGATGTTCCCATATCCACATATTCTTTTGCAAGATCCCAACCTGGAGTAGGCAATGAAGGTGCAATGGCAATTTTTAAATTAATAAAATATATTTCTGATCTCCAATTAAGGTTTGAGAAACTTGAAACTCCTGAAACACGAACACCTTTATCTCCGCCTATAATCAAAGTAAAAATTCCATCATCATTAGATATTACTTGATGTGTCTCCGTATAAACTGACTCACCAGTAGCAGATTTTTGAAGTACATCCACCATGGCATAAATAGTTCTGCTTGCAGCGGCATTGCCACTTGCATCTCGAGCAACCGCTTGGAACATCATCCCTGTAGGGAGCGTCTGAGCCATTATATTCTCGAAAGAAAATAATAAAACGATAAAAAATAATATTTTAAATATTCTATTCATTAAATAATTAATTCTTAAGAATTTTAAATGTTTGTAAAATTGAGCTTGACGCAATTTGTATAAAATAATAGCCAGAAGGCAAGGAAGACATGTCTAACTTATACCCAGTTAAAAAAGCGTCCTGCCCAACCTCTTTCACTAATGAAGGCTGCCCGCCATTATTGAATACTACCACAGTAAATTTGTTATCATTTTGTAGCATGTTTAAAAACTTAATATTTGCATAAGTAATCACTGGATTAGGTGTGATTTTTATACTCAACTTTATATAATCTAAATCAACAAAACAACTAGCAAAAAAGTCTCCTTTTTTACTAGCCCAAAATTTTGAAATATTATTAGAAACTTTAAAGCAATTGTCTCCCGAAATCAAAAGAGGCGTACTATAGCCAGAAGTTTTTGACAAACCTCCAATGGAGCCAATAGAATAACTCATGCTAATTTGTGAAAAAGCATTAATAGTTAAAATAAAAAACAATATAAAGAGTACTAGTTTCAAATGTATTCTTTGATAATGATGTGTTTACTTTCTTCTTTTCTGTTGGACATCAAACTAGAAAAATCGTCGTTAGATTTAAATCCCGATGCATCAATCAAAGAATTAATTGGTAGTCCGGCGTTTAAGGGATTGGTAAATTCATTCCAGAAATGATTGAATCTGTATTTTTCACATAAATCATTAAAATTCAAATCATAGTTCTTGACTGTAATTTCATTCAATGCCTGGCTTTCAATATTTAAAATATTTGCCATATGTGCCTCACTAGCAGATTTGTGTAAAAAATACTGGTTGGTGAAGAAATGATGATCAAATAAAACTTTGATCCGATTTTCATTTTTGATTAAATTACGTATGTAAAATAATCTCAATGCGTTGAGTACTTTCATAATTGTTTATTTAAAAATTTTGGGAGTGTAATATTGCGAATTCTGATCCATTGGACAAATAGTGAGCGATAATAGTATAAGTTCGACGAAACGAATATGAATCACTGTAATACAATGATTAACATATAAAATTAATATATTATATATAGGACTATTTTCTCACAAAAAACAATAAAAAATTACAATTAACGATAGATCATTAATTGGTCAAAAAGAATACAACAATAATTAATTGAAAATGAAGCTTTTCTTAATCCCTAAGCAAGGACTGTATCAATCAAATCTGATGGATTTCCACCATGAAATTTCTTAAACGGCTTATATAAATGCTGTCTTGAAGAGAATCCAACTTCCTTAGCCAAAGCGTCAATAGTAAAATTGGCAAATTTCGGATTATGTATAATATCAACAAAGTATTCAACTCTTTGCTTGTTTACTAAATCACTAAAAGTCATATTGTACTTATAATATACAAACTTGTATAAATCATTACTTCCTGCATTTAAAACTTTAGAGAAATTCTCTAAAGAAGCATCTGGATTAGTAAAATAAAAATTAGTAAAGAAATTATTAATAAAATCTAGCTCATTAATCATCAGATCAACATTTCTACTAAAACTATCTCCAAATGAAATTTTAAGAGATGACTTATTTAAGAAATTAGGTCGATACAATATAGTTAGTACAACCGTTAAATATAAAACAAAACTAATTGAATATCCTACTGAATCATTATTCTTCAAAATGGATAAAGGAAGATACAATACAAGCATACTTATCATGATGAGAAAAATAGCAATTGTCCATACTTTTATCTTGTCAAAATAAATATTATTTAACCCAAATTTATTTATGATTTTGTATAAGAAAAATACAAAAGTACCAAAGAAAGCAAGAATCAATATAGCTCTTGTTATTAACATAAATAAAGGAAGCACTAATCCTCCACTTTTAACAATCACTAATGTTTGTGCTCTAAGTGATTTAATATAATCGGGATTAACTAAACTACTGTAATAAAAAGAAGCTATAGTAAATGTAACCAAGGAAATAGAAAGTAATATTACCCAAATCCTATATTTTAAAAAGTATAAATTGCTGAATACATTCAAAAAAGCTGATGCGATCAATGCTTTAGCTACAATAATATAAAAGATATACTTTGTTGAGAACAAATCTATGCTATGAACTAATGAAGCAAACCCAATAATAAAAATAATCAATAAAAATAAAAACTTCAGTACTAGAGGTCTTCTGAATTTAACTAACACATCAAAAAAAGCAATGGTTGCAATAATAAAAACTGAAAAAAATAACTTTTCAAAAAATGTATTCATATAGGTCAAAAATATAGAATTATGTCTAGAATTGGATAAAAAATTAGAATAAAATTCTAAAAATTGATTGATTCCTAGCTTTAAATATATTTATAAAAATATAATATAAAAGAGCTCTTAAGCTTAAAAAATCTCAGATTGGAGTCTCGATTAGCGAATTTGAGACAAATTTAAGGTAGAAAACATGGTATTTGGTCTCCATTTAAAAATTTTACAAAAAGTTAATGATGCTTTAATAATTATTAAAAAGCATATTTTTGTATTAAATAAATATTATATATATTATTAATTTGATATAATAAAATGTAAGTCTTGCTTTATACCAGCACTGTCATATTTGATAAATAATTGGGCTGAATTAAGATCAGCTATTTTATACTTAAAGGACACTTTGTTTTTATTAGAAATGCTATCCATTCCATTAGTCGAAATAATAGTTAGCTCAGCAATTGAAGGCATTAACCAATTTCCTGTTTTTCCATCACTATCGTAATAACTACCATCTCTATTAAATGTTTGAGTATATCTTTTTTGTGCAGCAGTCAATTTAAGTACTACCCCATTATTGGTCATTGAATCAATTTTCCAACTATGTTTTGTATTTTGAAAACCACCTGTACCCGCTAATAAATTTTTTTGAAAATCTAATTCAGATACTATTTCTTGTTTTGCACAAGAGAATTGATCAAATACAAGGATAGCTAATAAAACTATGATTGTAATTCTTTTAAAATGTCTACTATATTTAACTAATGAGTTCATACCACCTATTTAAATAATTTTCTAGCATAAAAAATTCCAAAATTAACAAAGCTGTCTTTAGATCCATTGGGACTATTTCTAAATTGTCCAGGAGTAACCGGCCTAGATGTGGGGTTAGAAAAATAAGCAGCAGCATCTCCATCTGCTTTTGATTTAGCTAATAATTTAATACTACTAGGATATTCGTCTGGACCAACATCATCCAAATAATCAGATAAACTTTGATGAAAAGAAAAGAAAATTCCTGCACTATTAAATCGAGAAAATTGATATTTCAACTTTAAGTTTAAAAAATACCCCATGGCCATTAATGAATAAACTTTTTTAGTGCTATCTAATAATTGCCCCCCAGTGCCCAATGTTTGTAAATTATAGGTCTTCCCTTTAAACAAGCCAGTTGGACTAAATGAGATTAAATCAAAACCAACTCCAATGGATGGCCTAAACTTACGTGCTTTAGTATAGAGTCTATTGTCAACAAAATCAAAATTTAATGCGGGTGATATGCCTAAAACAGATGAAGTAAAACTCATCCCTCTAGCAATTTGTTCATTGTTGGAGGAATTGGCATCCGAATTACTAAGCTTAGAACTCATAATGGTTAAACTTGCACTTAAATTAGAATATATAGTATACCCAATATTTAAGCCAAATAAAACATTCATTTCATTATTTAAAAGACTGGGATTACTAATTGTCCCTGTAAAAATAGATCCTCCTGCTAATAATGCTAATTCAATTCTGCTTTTTTGCGGTGCTTCGATTTTTTGAAATTGATTTTTTACAGAATCTAGCTCTTTGGGCTTAGGTGGTACAGTATCCTTTTTCATTTTTAAGGAATCTACAAACAATTTATGTTTTCTAAAATCAAGTAGAAATGCTTGATATCCAATTTTAACATCGGGGGCTGGTTCATTGTTTGCGCCTAAAATCCCTTTAATAGTGTAATAACCAATTCGCTTTTGTGAAGAAATCGTTTTTGTAATATCTAATTTAGCAGTAGTTCCATTAACGTCCTGTGGATTAAAAGTCAATAAAGTGTCAGCTCTATCCATGGTACTGTCTTTCTTAAAATACATATAGCTAATGCTAGCTTTGCTATAATTGGCTTTTTTATTTGAGACTAATACGATACTTTTTAGTTGGTCTTTAATAGTAACAGTGTCTTGAAATTCGACAGAATTTTCTCCATTTTTTATAGAATATACGTGTAAAGGATTTGAATCTTTGGGCAAAGATAAAAAAGGTTCAAATTCTAACTTTGGAGAACTATAATTAATACTCTGATCATAAAAACCTTTTGTAATTTTTTCTTTTTCAGTACTCCCCCAATAATTATTATTAATTTTATATATTTTCTCTGACCCATAAATACCAAAATTCGCAGAATGAACAATCGTATCAGAAATATTGTCAATTAAAAAGTTTTTTACAAAACTATTATTTTCAATTTTTGAAATGAATCTAGTATATACTTGATCTGTTCGGCCATAAATATAATTGGTAGAAATATTGTAATTTTTAAAACCAAATACTAAATTATTTGCAAATGTATTATTAGTTATTTCAATATCAACATGATCGCTTCTTAAATCTTCAAAATAAATACCCGCATTATTGCCTGTAAATAAGTTATTTACTATTTTAAAAATAATTGATGTGGAATCAGTATTAAAGTTAAAGGGAGGATTTAATACTTGTAACACTGATATTTTACCAATATTATTAATAAAAATATTATCGCTTATATCTACATTATCTCTTTTCCATCCAAAATCAAAAAGTAAAGGCAATTGCAAACTTCTAAATATGGTATTATTTATAACTACTTTACTTGAATCAATATTTTTAATAACAAGCCCTACGCCTTCTAGATTATTTTTTCCAAAAAATTCGATATTATTTTGAACCCCTTTCATAGTAACACTGCCTTCACACACTATCAGACCTGCATCAATCATTTCTATTTTGGCGCCGGCGGCCACTTCAAAACTACCCGTAACTCTAATAACATCTTTAATAACGTGCGCACCAGTAGGTATTTTCAAATTGGTATAATTACCCGACAAGGTATCCTGACCATTCGCATGACTAATGAAAAATAGAATAGAACCAATATATAGTAAGAGCACCCTTTGCATTAATCTGTAATTTTATAAATAATTGGAGGAGAAGTTCTGGTTGATCCATCAATTAAGGACATATTGATATTGTCAAAAATTATTAAATCATTCTTTTTTAAACTTCCCAATACTTTTTGAGTGGTAGATTGAAACAATTCACCGTAATTATTAATTGATTCTTCTTCTTTTCCATTGTGAATTTTAACCACCTTGAAACTATTAATTCTTCCAGGAAAATATTTTAAATTATTAATTTCTAAATTTGCTTCCAACCTTTCAGCAGCCAATAAATCTTTTACACTTATATTATAAGTATTCAAATTGTCCCCTTTTACGCGCACCAGTGGATCTGGCAAAGGATTTACCACAATTTTTTTATCAAATAATAATTTTTTTATTTCACTTCTTAAATCATAAAACTTTAATAAATATTCGCCCGTTTTTGAAAATGTAATTTTGTAATCATTCCCTACTTGAGTAATTTTTGTTTGAGGAACTACTTCTAAGCTAAAGTCTTTACCCATTGCAAATTTAAAATCGGTAATAAAAGTAGTATTAAGCCCAACAAATATATTTTCGGTATGTAATGAATTGATGATGCTTTTAAACAACTCATCATAAATTTCATCTGTTTTAGCTACCGCCTTTTCATCATCTGCTAAAATCTGCTCTGGCTTATACTCTTTAACTAGCTCTTTTAGAATATATAATTTTGGATTCCCCTTTGAAAAATAGGTTGGCTCATAGCCAATTTCCGAAAGTGCTGCTTCCTGATACAAAAGCTGCTGCTTTGTAATTAAAAGCTTGATACGTTCCAATTGCATATAACTAATTGCAGATGGTTTATGCATGAACATATAATAATCCCATTCATCTACTTTCCCTTTGATGGAAGTTACTTGGGGCATAATAGGTATAACACTATCTAATGATGGGAATGAAGTTAATTTATAAGGCGCTTTCTTTATAAAATCAGATAATTCAAACAAATCTTTTTCAATAACAGCAATCCCTTTGGGTGTACGTAATATCTCTTCAATTAAATTTCTACTATTAAACTGTTTTAATAAAGTAGTCTTATTTTTTTTAAACTCATCATCAACATATTTTATCACACCATCCACTACTTGGTAACTCTTGGCTAATCTTGAACTTACTTTTAAATAGCCTTGCGCTTTAGGCAGTGTGTTTAAAGTATCTAGGTTGTCTTGGACCACCTGATTACTGATCTCCACTTTCTTTAACTCCTCCTTGATCAAGGACTGAAATGACTTAATGGTCCAGATATTAGAATCTAATACTGACATTTTGATATTAATCACTGAAAAACAAATAAAAACGATGTATAAAAGACTTATAATTTGGTATCTCTTGACATCAACGTGACCTTCGGCCATATATACTAAATTTTAAGTAATTAATTATACTGCTTGTATAATAAAATAAAAGCTAACTGGGAACCAGTAGGTGTGGTATTGGTTTTTTCTAAGTGATTATTTAATCGATTGTAAATATCAGCTTTTGAATTTTGTTTATTTAAATTAAAAATTTCTAATAATTGAGCTTTGTTGAAAGATCCCTCCATGGCAAGCTTATCTATCATCGAATTGATATTCTTGAAATTTTTCAACTCCCCATTGACCAATACTTCACTCAATTCAACGGTATACTCATTCCTTGGCCCAAATTGAATATTGGGATTGTTATAATTCACTAAATCTTCCACTAAAATTAAGGTATCCTCGTCTACCTGTAATTCAAACAATTGTTTGAATAAATCATGGCCCAAAGATTGATCTTTAAAGCTTAACGCCAATTTTATCAAGTTCTTTATATAATGAAACCCAGCATTGGTTTGCATATTGTATCGAACCTTTCTAAACTTGCTAAATAATTTCTTTTTTAACTCATCTTCTCTATCTAATAAAATCGATACCAAAGAAGCAAATTCTCCTTCAGACTGAACATCGGCATTGTCAACAAGGTATTCTACTAAATAACGATTCTTGTATTTTACACTACTTTTCAATGAATCTAGATTCGGACATATTATAATTTCTTTATTAAAGAAATATCTACAGTGTGATAAAATGGTTTGCTCTTCACCTCCAAACACCACTACTTCATTTGTCTCTTTTCTTCTAACGGCAAACAAACCTTGATGCTCTTCCACCACTATAGATTCAAATAAGTTGGTGATTTTGATTCCAACTAATGCTGTAAATAATAAATTTAATTCTGATTCAGAAATAATGGTTGATTTGGTTAACACTAAATCATTCATTGAAATGGCAGGAAACTTTACTTGAAATTGACTTAAAAGTACAATAGACTCTTTGGAAGGTAATTTTTTATCAAATAAGTTCTTGAATACCTCGGTCAATTTCACATAATCGCTATCGTTAAATTTGGTCCATTCAGGATGGTAAAAAAGATCTTTTGCTAAACTTGATATAGCCAGTTGCTCTAAATCAGAATAATTGCGTCCACCACCACCAAAATTACCGCTACTGGTTCCAGTGGTATTACCCCCAGTTAAGTAATTGCTTAAGTCTACCCCTCCTCCTCCATTTCCAAATACTTCATTGCTACTTGCTCTATGCCTACTTTCATTAATAGAAGGATTTATTTCTATAGATAATTTATCAAGCTTAGTTTCATTTTTAGATGGGACATTATCTGTTCTGTATGCAGATAAATCAAACCCTTTGGAAGTATTAGAACCACCAATTTTAACTGAATCTGCTGGAGTTAATGCATTAGTGCCTTCAAAAGCCCCAGTTTGAATGTTTACATAGGTACTTGAATTGTCATCCCCTGCAGAACCCATAGTATCAGAAATGGCAGAAATACCTTCTGCTAGCTTAGCCAATGTTTCTTCTGTAGCCACTTGTCTTTTTACCTGCACTTCTACAAATTTTACCGCAGAAACACCAAATACAATGGCCTCAATAGTCAATCCTGCTGTAATTAATAAATCCTGAGCTGGCCACTCCAATAGCTTGGCAATTACTCCAATTAAAATTACAACCGCAGCACCACTATAAAAGAGATTGAAAATATCCAATTTCTTCTTGACGATCATTTCATCATCATTGACAGCAATTTTAGAACTTTCAGTGTTAGAATCTTCTGATTTCATAAGATTTAATTTTTGCCCCTATTTTGAATTCTTTGTTTTAATAAAAAACTCTAGAAGGGCATGCAAAATAGATTTAACCTATGTACTATCAAAATAATGAAAGAAAAATGAAAATAATTGACGATTTCTTTTTTGAGTCACTGAAAATCAATAAGTTACAATCAATCGAATTTATAAAAAATAAGCCTGTTTGCACAATAAATTTGTGTTAACTATTCTTAATGAAAATAAATTGTGGATAAATACTATTTCATGTTTTGCCAAATAGCCTCTTTTTCGGCCAAACTTAGCTTGGCCAGGTCTAAATTTCTTGCCTTTGCATAGGCCTCCATCAACTCAAATCGATGTTTAAACTTCTTATTTGTTTTCTCTAATGCTGTCTCTGGGTCAATTTTTAAAAATCGAGCATAATTCACTAGGCTAAAAAAGACGTCCCCCAACTCATCTTCCATTTTCTCCCGGTCATTTTGGGCTATTTCATATTGCATCTCTCCTATTTCCTCATTCACTTTATCCCAAACCTGCTCTTTGTTTTCCCATTCAAAACCCACTTGCTTCACTTTTTCCTGAATTCTTAATGCCTTTACCATGGCCGGTAGGCTATTGGGCACCCCACTGAGTAAAGTTTTCTCCCCATTGCCTTCTTTTAGCTTTAACTGCTCCCAATTTAACTTGACTTGCTCTTCTGTATCTGCCTTTACATCGCCATAAATATGCGGATGCCTATGTATTAATTTTTTCGAAATCCCTTCTATTACTTCTTCTAACATGAACTCGTTTTTTTCAGAGGCTATTTTAGTGTAAAATAATATATGCAATAACAGATCGCCCAGTTCCTCTTTAATGCCTTTCCAATCTTCTTCAATGATGGCATCCACTAATTCATATAACTCTTCAATGGTATTACTTCTTAAACTATGTATAGTTTGCTTTTTATCCCAAGGGCATTCCGCTCTTAAGCGATCCATGATGGCGACTAATTCTAAAAAGTTTTTGGATATTTTTTCTTGAGACATGATTTAATTTTAAATAGAATTAAGTGCAACTAAGATAAACAAAGTTCGGGACTGACGGTTCACTTCGTTCACCGTCTTCCTCGTAAATCGGTCTTACC
>CANHLZ010000034.1 GCA_947461595.1 Bacteroidota bacterium
TTCGATGTTAATAATAATTTATCCTTAAGGCTTGTCCCTTATATACAACCTAGTCAACAACAATCTGGCTTATCTCTGCAAATTAATTTTAAAGGCAGTCATGACAAATAACTAAATTTAAAAGTATGAAAATTGCGATAATTGGGTATGGTAAAATGGGGAAAGCCATCGAAGAAATGGCTTTGATAAAAGGGCACGAAATTGTTTTGAAAATAGACCTGAACAATGCCAATGAATTTACAAAAAATAATTTACAAGAAGCAGAGGTAGCTATTGAATTTACCGGACCACATAGTGCTTTTGAAAATATTTCAAAATGTATTGAATGGAATGTTCCAGTGATAAGTGGTTCAACTGGTTGGTTAGAAAAATGGGATCAGATTACTTCACTTTGCAATCAACATCAAGGATGTGTGGTTTATTCTAGTAATTATAGTATTGGAGTTAATTTATTTTTTGAATTAAACAAACAGCTTGCACTATTGATGGAGCCTTATAACGACTACGATGTTTCTATGACCGAATTACACCATACCGAAAAGAAGGATGCCCCTAGCGGAACAGCTATAAGTTTAGCAGAACAAATTTTAGAAAAAATAGGCAGAAAGAATCAATGGGTAAACGCGGCTTCCGCCACCCCCACTGATTTAATAATTCATTCAGAAAGAATAGACCCAGCGCCAGGAACACATACGGTGACTTATGAATCTAATATTGATCGAATTGATATTATTCATACAGCACATACAAGAAAGGGTTTTGCCTCAGGGGCTGTTTTAGCGGCAGAATTTGCCAATAAAAAAAAGGGTATCTTTACGATGAAACAAGTTTTAGGACTTTAGATAATAAATGTAATTGATATAATAGCGTACTTTAAATATGTTATCAAAAAAAACACAATATGCACTGCAAGCACTTGCCTATATGGTAGAGTTTAAAGCCTCCACCCCTATTCTTATTGCAGAAATTGCTAGCAAAAAAAATATCCCTATTAAATTCCTTGAAAATATTTTACTTGAACTCAAAAAAGCAGGTTTCTTAGATAGCAAAAAAGGGAAGCATGGAGGTTATTTATTTGCTATCCCTCCTGAAAAAATAAAGCTATCGGGCATTTTTAGAATTATTGAAGGCCCTATTGCCCTATTGCCTTGCGTAAGTTTAAATTTTTATCAAAAATGCGCCGATTGCAATGAAAAAAAATGCAGTATCAACAAAGTACTCATTGAAGTAAGAGACAATACCTTGGCTATTTTAGATAAAAGAACCGTTGCAGATTTATTTTTTAAAAAATAATAGATATTCAATAATCATAAATAAATCTATACTCATGAAAAGAATTTTACTATTCTTATTCGTTTTAGTGACCATACAAACTTCTGCTCAAAGTCTTATTGGGGGAAATAATATTATTAAAACAAATCTTTCCTCCGACCTACTCAATAATTATAATTTAACCTACGAAAGAAGTTTGAACCACTTTATGTCGGTTTCATTAAGTTATCGTACTATGCCTAAATCTTCACTTCCTTTTAAATCAACCATTAGCAGTTATATCAATAACCCTGACATTAATTTAGATGATTTTAAAATTGGAAATACAGCTGCTACATTAGAAGCTCGATTTTATTTAGGTTTACAAAAAATGTCTGGATTTTATATTGCACCTTATTTTAGAATGTCCAAATTTGATTTATCGGTACCCGTTAATTATAAATTCACTCCAGCTTTGGTTAATGGATTGCCCAACACTATTGAAAAAAGTGCAAAAGCAAAATTAGATGGAACCATCAGCTCCAATGCAATGGGTGCTTATTTTGGTGTTCAATACCAAATTTTAACAAAAGTGGTATTAGATTTTTGGATTGCTGGGGGGAGTTATGGTAGTGCCACTGGTGTATTGAAATTTGATTCGCCCGTAGCATTGGTTCCAGAGGCTCAAACCGCCTTGAAAGGAGAATTAGATCAAACAAAAATTGATCCTATTAAGTTAAAATCCACTGTAAATGCAAATGGTGTAATTTCCGATATGACAGGCCCTTGGGCAGGATTTCGTGGCCTAGGGTTAACCGTAGGTATTCGTTTTTAATGGCCCGCAATTTCTTTATCTTTGTAATTGAAAATTTAAGCACATGATTCCTACTTATCTACAAGATTTATGCAAGGCGCAATCTTATGACGCCAATAACTTTTTTTTAATCGCAGGCCCTTGCGTGGTGGAAAACGAAGAATTAGTGATGGAGATTGGCGATAAAGTATCAACTCTTTGTAAAAACTTAGGCATTGCTTATATATTTAAAGCTAGTTACAGAAAAGCCAATCGTACTAGCGCGAATTCATTTACTGGAATTGGCGATGATACTGGAATGGAACTTATTAAAAAAGTAGGCGCTCATTATAAGGTACCCACTACTTCTGATATACACGCCCATGATGAAGCAGCCATCGCTGCCAAATTTGTAGACATTTTACAAATCCCCGCTTTCTTATGCAGACAAACCGACTTGCTTTTGGCTGCAGCTGCAACCAATAAAATAGTCAATGTAAAAAAAGGACAATTTTTAAGTGGTGCTTCTATGAAATTTGCAGTAGATAAAATTAGAATGGCGGGCAATGAAAAAATAATGCTCACCGAAAGAGGCAACACCTTTGGTTACCAAGATTTAGTAGTAGACTACAGAAATATTCCTGCGATGCAAGAAAATAAAGTACCCGTCATCATGGATTGCACGCATTCTTTACAACAACCCAATCAAACAAGTGGTGTTACTGGTGGAAATCCTCAATTAATAGAAACCATAGCGAAAGCAGCTATTGCCACTGGAGCAGATGGTTTATTTATAGAAACGCATCCCCATCCTGCTCAAGCAAAAAGTGACGGAGCCAATATGCTCTCCCTAGAAAAGCTAGCGCCCTTATTAGAGAAATTAGTTCGATTAAGAAGAGCAGTTTCGTAGAAACTGCGATGTGTAGATAAGTACCTACTGCGATGTGTAGATAAGTACCTACTGCGATGTGTAGATAATTACCTACTGCGATGAAATTAACAATCTAATTAATACTTCAGCGGATTGCGCTTAGCCAACAGGATATAATTTTTGATGCTTCTAATAAAAGCCAAAATCATATATATAATTACGGGTGAACCAAAAGTTAAAAAGGATATATAGATAAACCACAACCTGATTTTTGTACTTGCAATACCCAATCGTTCCCCCATGGCTGTGCAAACGCCAAAAGCATGTATTTCCAAGAAATCTCTCAATTTTTGCATGATGGTAGTTTAAAATTCAATCCAAATTTATCGAAAAAAGTGGACATAAAGTGCATTATTTGAGCACTCCGGCTATCATTTTGGCTTACCTTTGCAGCAGTTTTAACAACAAAATCTATACCTATGGCTTTTGATATCGAAATGATCAAAAAAGTGTATGCTGAAATGCCAGCAAAAGTGGAAGCAGCGCGTAAATTATTAGGACGTCCCTTAAGTTTATCAGAGAAAATTTTGTTCTCGCATTTGCATAGCGATCAAAAATTAGAAAGCTTTGCAAGAGGTGGATCATATGTATATTTTGGACCAGATCGTGTAGCCATGCAAGATGCCACAGCTCAAATGGCGCTTTTGCAATTTATGCAAGCAGGTCGTCCAAAAGTAGCCGTGCCCAGTACAGTGCATTGCGACCATTTGATTTCTGCTAAAGTAGAAGCCAAACAAGATTTACAAGTAGCTACCGCTGATAGTAAAGAAGTATATGATTTCTTAGCTTCTGTTTCTAATAAATACGGATTGGGCTTTTGGAAGCCAGGCGCTGGAATCATTCACCAAGTGGTGTTAGAAAATTATGCATTCCCAGGTGGCTTAATGATAGGCACCGATTCTCATACAGTAAATGCTGGTGGTTTAGGTATGATTGCTATTGGTGTGGGTGGTGCAGATGCTTGTGATGTAATGGCAGGATTACCATGGGAATTAAAATGGCCTAAACTAATAGGTATCAAATTAACTGGTAAACTAAATGGATGGACTGCCCCTAAAGATGTAATCTTAAAAGTTGCTGGTATCTTAACTGTGAAAGGTGGTACGGGTGCGATTGTAGAATATTTTGGAGAAGGTGCCATTAGTATGAGTTGTACTGGTAAAGGTACTATTTGTAATATGGGTGCTGAAATTGGAGCCACCACTTCTACCTTCGGATATGATGCTAGCATGAGTCGTTATTTACAATCTACCGGTAGGGCAGATGTAGCTGTTTTAGCCGACGCTGTAGCCGCTCATTTAACAGCAGACCCTGAAGTATATGCTACACCTGAAAAATATTTTGACGAAGTCATTGAAATTGATTTGAATACTTTAGAGCCTCATTTAAATGGGCCTTTCACTCCAGACTTAGCTACGCCGATATCCAAGATGAAAGAAGTAGCTGCCGCCAACGGATGGCCTACTAAAATTGAAGTTGGTTTAATTGGAAGTTGTACCAATTCCTCTTATGAAGATATTAGTCGTGCAGTAAGTTTAGCCAAACAAGTTTCAGAAAAAGGATTGACGATGAAGTCTGAATATTTAATTACACCAGGCTCTGAGCAAGTAAGGTATACCATTGAAAGAGATGGTTTCTTAGAAGTGTTTAGTCAAATAGGCGCGAAAGTATTTGCCAATGCTTGTGGCCCTTGTATTGGAATGTGGGAGCGAGTGGGTGCAGAGAAAAAAGAAAAAAATACCATTGTGCATTCTTTCAATAGAAACTTTGCAAAGCGCGCTGATGGCAACCCTAATACATTTGCTTTTGTGGGTTCTCCAGAACTCATTACTGCTTTAGCTATTGCAGGGGATTTAAATTTCAATCCTTTAACAGACACCCTTACTAATGATAAAGGAGAGCAAGTTAAATTAGATGCCCCCACTGGACATGAATTACCTATTAAAGGTTTCGCGGTGGAAGATGCTGGGTATCAAGCACCAGCTGAAGATGGTTCTAAAGTAACTATTGTTGTTGACCCAAGTTCTAAGCGTTTACAATTATTAGACCCATTTGCTGCATGGGAAGGCACTGATTTAAAATCATTGAAATTATTAATTAAGGCAAAAGGGAAATGTACCACCGATCATATTTCTATGGCAGGTCCTTGGTTAAAGTTTAGAGGTCATTTAGATAATATTTCTAATAACTTATTAATTGGTGCTGTTAATTTCTTCAATGAAAAAACAGACAATGTAAAGAGTCAACTCAATGGCAATTACGATACAGTTCCTAATACACAAAGAGCTTATAAAGCAGCTCGTGTTGGTACGATTGTAGTGGGTGACGAGAACTATGGAGAAGGAAGTTCAAGAGAGCACGCTGCCATGGAGCCAAGACATTTAGGTGTTCGCGTTGTTTTAACAAAGTCATTTGCACGTATTCACGAAACCAACTTAAAAAAGCAAGGCATGCTAGCTTTGACTTTTGCAGATAAAACAGATTACGATAAAATTTTAGAAGACGATACCATTGATATCAATGGTTTAACCCAATTTACAGCGGGGCAACCATTAACATTGGTGTTAACGCATAAAGACGGAAGCGTTGATACGATTAAAGCCAACCATACTTATAACCAACAACAAATTGAGTGGTTTAAAGCTGGTGGTGCTTTGAATATCATAAGAAAGCAAGTTGCCGGTTAATCAAATGGCTTTAATGAAATTTAAAATCCCTCTAAATACTTAGGGGGATTTTTTTTACCTTTAATACATGATAAATACAGCACTTGTTTCTTTTGGCATGAGCGGAAAACTTTTTCATGCTCCCTTTATTGACACTAACCCACATTTTAACCTAGTGGGAAGTTGGGAAAGAAGTCAAAAAAATATTCAAGCCATTTATCCAAATACAAAATCATTTGGGAGCTATGAAGAAATATTAAATGACCCTAATATTGATTTAGTAATAGTGAATAGCCCTAACGATACACATTACGATTATACAAAGCTTGCTTTATTAGCGGGTAAGCATGTTGTTACGGAGAAAGCTTTTACCGTAACCGTAAAAGAAGCAGAAGCATTAGATGCTTTAGCACAAAAATTGAATTTAAAACTAGCTGTTTACCAAAATCGACGATATGATGCGGACTTTTTAACCTTGCAGAAATTAATAACAGAAGATAAAATAGGAAGTTTTTTAGACATTCAAATTTCATTTGAAAGATATAGAACTACACTTAGTGCTAAACTACACAAGGAAACCAATACCCCTGGTTCAGGTGTATTATTTGATTTAGGACCTCATTTAGTAGACCAAGCTTTGATGTTATCAGGCCTGCCAAAGGCTGTTTTCGCCGATATAAGAACTACCAGAAAAGTGGGTAAAGTGGATGATTATTTTACCTTACTACTCTATTACCCTACCCATAGAATTTTATTAACCAGTGGAATGGTATATATGCATCAACTTCCTGCTTATAAAATTTATGGCACCAAGGGTTGTTTTATTAAAGAAAGAGCCGATGTGCAAGAAGATGCTTTACTCGCAGGTAAAAAACCCAATGCCCCCAATTGGGGCGTGGAAGCCAAAGAAAAATGGGGTGTTTTAAGTACTGATACTAATGGAAAAATAAGTACTGAAAGCATCCCTAGCCTAGCTGGTAATTATGGAATATTTTATGAGAAAATGGCTTACGCTATAAACCATAACGAACACGTACCTACTTCAGCAAAACATGGCACAGACATTATACGCATCTTAGAAGCAGCAAGAGCAAGCTTTACCCAAGGAAAAGTAATTGAAATCTAAACCTAATATGGCACACCCGCACTTGATAGCCATTCAAAAAGTTTTTGCATCCCATAAAAACGTTACAGTTTCAAAAGGTGCTAAGGCCTACTTGCTTAACCAATTTGAATTTTATGGAGTTAAAACACCTATAAGAAGAAAATTGTGCAAGGAGTTTTATAAAGTAAACCCCATTAGCAAGCATAAAGAATTAACTGCACTTATTAAAGAATGCTTTGCTGCACCACAAAGAGAAATGCATTATTTTGCTATAGAGCTTTTAGGTTATCATCAAAAACTATGGTCAAAGCAAACCCTTCCACTAATTGAGTGGATGATTACCCATAACAGTTGGTGGGACTCGGTGGATAGCACCAACTCACATGTCATTGGGAAATTCTTTACCCAATTTCCAGAATATATAAAGCCCGCCACTTCTAAATGGAATAAGTCAAATAATATATGGCTTCAAAGAATGAGTATTTTATTTCAACTCATGTATAAGGACAAAACCAATACGCAACTACTTTCCAAGTATATTGAACATTGTACATTAGAAGAAGAATTTTTTATCCGCAAAGCCATTGGCTGGGCATTGCGTGCGTATGCTTATACCGATGCTAAATGGGTAAAAGGATTTATCAAAACCCATCCTCAACTTTCCAATTTATCAAAACGCGAAGCATTAAAGCATCAATAAAAAAGCCCCGCGAGTATCACGGGGCTTTAAAGAAAAAGAACTAAAAAGATTTACATTTTTTTAGCATCTTCTAAAAATTTCGCTAAGCCAATATCTGTTAATGGGTGTTTTAATAAACCCAAAATAGAATCTAGTGGGCAAGTACAAACATCAGCGCCTGCCTCTGCCGCTTTTACAATATGTAAAGCATTGCGAATGGATGCAGCCAAAATTTGTGTATCAAACCCCTGTATATCATAAATGTGGCGAATTTGAGCGATCAACTCCATGCCATCCCAAGAACTATCATCTATTCTACCAATAAAAGGAGACACATAGGTTGCTCCGGCTTTAGCAGCCAAGATAGCCTGCCCAGCAGAAAAAATTAAAGTACAATTGGTACGAATGCCATTATCGGTAAACCACTTTATTGCTTTAATGCCATCTTTAATCATTGGCACTTTCACCACAATGTTTTTATGTATGGCAGCTAATTTCTTACCTTCTTCAACCATGGTAGCAAAGTCAGTTGATAAAACTTCTGCACTAATATCGCCGTCTACTAATTCGCAAATGGCTTTATAGTGCGCTGCAATAGCTGCTTCTCCTTTAACACCCACTTGTGCCATTAAACTTGGATTGGTGGTAACTCCATCCAAAATTCCTAAATCATTGGCTTCTTTAATTTGAGCTAAATTACCCGTGTCTACAAAAAATTTCATAATATATAGTTTTAAAAAGTGGCAGGCTACTTACATCGCACCGCTCAACCGTCTATCCTTGCTGCATTCCTGCCCTGGGGAGTTTCAACAGGAGCTGGTCGTGCAAGACCTGCCAATGCAAATGTAGTACAAAAAAAGCTACTAAAAAAAGCGTCCTGAAAACAACTACGCTACCAACTTTGCATCGTATTGATGGTGGTAAAACCCATTAAAGAATCATGCTGTGCACCAGGCTGACGGTAGTACACAAAAATGGAATAATTATTTTCTGTCTCCCAATGATTGCCTTCGGTTTCCGTAAAATCATCCAGCGAATTGGGTTCATGGCTATCTCTAAGAATATAATTGTAACTATAATAGCCTTGTTTTAAAACCAATGCTTTTTGATACACGCCTAATTGAGCATCAAATATCATTTCTGAATTTTTATTCAATTCATTATTGGTGAAGGCCCCTGCCAAATATAATTTTTGTCCTAAGAAAGGAATACGACCTTTTGGCGAATAAGAAAATACAACACGAGCATAATCATTTTGATTTTCACTTTGTAGTGCATCCGTATTAGTAATTATATAATTTCCATTCAAATCTTTAAAACTATAATAAGCCACTTCAGTTCGAGAAAGATCAGGCTTTAAGTAAACATAATTCTGGTCCCCAATTTTTTGAAACTTACTAATTCTGTCCGAAACCAATTGCATACTTTGTAAGTCAAGCCATCTTGATTCTTTTCCAGAGGGAAAAATTAATTGATCTTCATTATTATAATCTAAAACATTTCCTCTAATAAAATTGGGCGTGGATAGTTTAATGGCATCATTGTATCTGTAGTTTTGCACTACCACCACCGTTAATTGATCCGATTGTAATGAAGGGATTTCTTTGACATCCACTTGTACACTCATTTTTTGATGCGTTTTTGAAATAGCTCCATCAAAAGGCTCCGATACGGATGCTAAAATGCCTACCTGATCCTCCACTACATAAAACCTTTTTGTAAAAACAAGCTCATTGATATTGCCATTTTTGAACACTTTTAAAATATAATTGCCCGATTTAGTGGGCTTGCAATTGGCGTTGGGAAAAGTAAATTGATAATGGAAGTAATGCTGATATGCCATAGTTGAAACCAAGAAATTATTTATTTTTATTTGATTAAAACCTTGTACATAATCAAAACTATTGATAGGCACAGGGGTCCAATCGGCATTCATCAACTCTATTGAATAATAGTAATCCTGGTAGTCGGCTTTAAAGTCATCAAAACTTATTTGAAGCGGGGTGCCCTCTTTTAGTGCAATAGCAGGAATGGCCAATGGTTTATTGGCAGGATAAATTAAAACACTATGAATGGCTGTGTCCCATATTTTGTCAGGATTGTTTTGAGCAATACCACAAAGTGAACAATCCAATAATAAGCTTAAGCAGAGAATTATCTTATAAAACATAGATCAAGCATTGATACCCTACGAAACTACCCATTTAATCCTAATTTTTAAAGAGAAAAAACTAGATTTGATAAAAATTAGCCTTCCCTTGAACGCCTTTGAAATAGCCAAACGAATAAGTTTTCAAAAACAAAAAAACTATACCCGATTTATAGTTCGCTTATCTATTGCAGCTACTGCCATCAGTGTCGCTGCTATTTTAATTACTTTATCAATCGTCAATGGATTTCAACAAACAGTAAGCAATAAAGTATACGATTTTTGGGGACAAATTAGAATTGCCTCCATTAATGGAGCTCCATTAGAAGCGAATGTGTCCATAGAAAAGAATTTAAGTAAAATAAATTTCGTTGAAAGGGTGACTCCTTTTTTAAATCAATCTACTGTCCTTTCTTTTGAACAAGACATTGAAGGAGTCGTTGCCCGAGGTCTTCCCGCTAATACCTCTGCCCCATTTCTAATCAAGGGAAGAAGCATTCAAAATGAAAATGATAGTCTATCTAATGAAGTGGTTTTGTCTGATCAGTTAGCCACTACCTTAAATATTTCAGTAGGCGCTACTGTAAGATTGTATTTTTTAAACTTAGAGGATGTTCAACAAAGAAAATTAAAAGTAGTTGGGATATATCATTCTGGCATTGAAGATTATGATAAACAATTTATTTTAGTGGATATAAAACTATTGCAACAACTTAATAACCACTTCACCCAAATAGAAGGATACTCCATTGCGCTTAAAAAAGGAGCGGACATAGATAAAATTAATGATGAAGTTCAAGCCCAGATGCCCTCCAATTGGGTTGCTACCTCCATTAAAGATTATTATCCTCAAATTTTTGATTGGATTGGAGTTCAAACTGTAAACCGAAACGTAACTATTACCATTATGCTACTTATTGCTATTGTTAATTTGCTTACCTGTTTATTTATCTTAATGCTAGAGCGAGTCCCAATGATTGGCACGCTGAGTGCTTTAGGAGCAACCCAAAATTTTATTAGACAAGTTTTTTTATACCAAGCTAGTTTTATTTGTTGGACAGGTATTGGTTTAGGAACTACCCTGGGCATTGGACTATCTTATTTACAACAAAAATTTGGATGGATACAATTAGACGAATCGGCCTATTTTATAAAAACCTTACCTATTCAATTTGATTGGGCTCAAATAGCCGCTGTTGTAATGGGCACGGCCCTAATAAGTTATTGCTCTTTTTTAATTCCTACTTTATGGATTAAAAAAATTGCTCCTGCCAAAGCCATTAAATTCGATTAGACTTTCCAATGTGATAAGATAATACCAGTCGCTACTGCCGCATTCAATGACTCCGCATTTCCATATTTAGGAATTTTTATAGGATGCGTAATATATTTTGTTAATTGATTGCCTATTCCTTTAGATTCATTTCCAATCACCAAAAAACCAGTGGAGACGATGGCTGATTCATACATGGATGTACCATTTAATAAAGCACCATAAACAGGTAAAGCAGTGGCTTTAATAATAGCTTCTAAATTAACCGACTCCACCCTTACTCTAAAACAACTACCCATGGTGCTTTGAAGCACTTTTGGGTTGTAAAACCCTGCGGTATCCTCAGACACTAAAATTTGCTTCACCCCAAACCAGTCAGCAGTTCTAATAATGGTTCCCAAATTGCCTGGATCCTGTATCCCATCCAATAAAAGCGTAAATGTTTCATCAAAAGGCAATTGCTTTAAAAATGTCTCTTTTTCTGCTAAAGCAATCACTTGATGGGGCGACTGCATTTGACTCATTCGCTCCAGCATGATTTGATCTACTTCTACCACTGGAACGGGCAATACCCCTTGTCCTTGAATCCAATCCGAGGTAGCATATATCTTTTTAATGGTCCAATTACTTCTTAAAAGCTCTTGTACCATTTTAGGTCCTTCTACTATAAATGTAGATTCTTCCGCCCAATGTTTTTTATGGGCAAACGATTGAATATAT
This sequence comes from Bacteroidota bacterium, assembly GCA_947461595.1. Classification (GTDB taxonomy): domain Bacteria; phylum Bacteroidota; class Bacteroidia; order Chitinophagales; family Chitinophagaceae; genus Sediminibacterium. The sequence continues at coordinate 11,568 of CANHLZ010000034.1, forward strand.
TTGAGCTCACTATTATTGATCATGGACCTGCATTTACGGAGAGTTAAAAATATTAGTTTCTTCGCAAGATTTTACCTACTAGGCCTTTTATTTTTATTAAATGCTTGTGCGGATATCAAAAAAGCGACAATTCATGATTATCCTAAACAAATGGCCTTTGTATTTGACAACAAAGTAGTGATTCAAGACCCCGAAAGTAAAAAAGAGTTGCAAGAAATAGAATTAGCTATAGACAACTACTGGGATGACAGCCTTAAAGTGAAACGAATTAGGCAATTTGGTGTTTTTAATCCAGTTATTCAACCTAGTTACTACCAAGCTGATAAATTGCTACGCACCGTTCAATTTATGCAAGCCTATTTAACCACTAAAGGCTATAGTCATAGCGTATTAACCCCCCTAGTTAAAATAGATACCGTTAATGAAGAGTGGAGAGTTTATTTGACGATGAATATTCAATTAAATAAAAAAACAGTAGTAGATACTGTGGTATATCAATTAAATGATAGAGCGCTTCAAGATATAGCCATCAAAAATAAGGCTGACGCCTATATCAAAAAAGGAATGGCTTTTTCAAACGAATCCATTAACAATGAATTAGATAGACTGGTTGAATTGATTAGAAGTAAGGGGTATTATTTTTTTACTAAAGAAAAGATATTTGCAGAAGTAGATACCTTGAATCAACAATTAATGCAATTAAACCTAGACCCATTAGGTCAAATGATTCAAGTACAAACTGCAAAACAAAAAGAAAAAGAAAACCCCAACTGGAAAATTACTTTTCAACTTCGCAATAGCTCGAGTATAGCCACCAAACCCTATCCTATTGGGCAACAAATATTTTATAGCGATTTAAAATTAGCAGATAACCCTGATAGTATTTTAATAAAAAAAATGTCCCACTATGATTTTTTTGGAAATATCATTCACCAATACAATACACCAAAATTTAAGTCCAATATATTTGAGCAACAATCCATCATCAAAAAAGGCGATCTTTTTAATGAAAAAATGTACTACCAAACCTTGAATAACTTTAGTAGTCTTGGGGCCTGGCAGCAAATTGATGGTAGAACTACTTTAAAAAATGACAGTATTTATTTACACTATTTTTTAGTGCCGGCGCTAAGACATAGTTTTAGTTTTGATGTAGAAGGAAGTAAAAATAATTCTCAATTAATTGCAGGAGACTTGCTTGGCTTATCTACTAGCTTTACTTATCGTGATAAAAATGTTCAAAAGAAATCAATCCCGTCTATTACCAATATAAGGAGCGGTATTGAACTAAATATAAATAATGGTAATGAAAATTTAACGCAAACATTAATATTGAACATGGGACATACCTATAGTTTCCCTAATTTAATCATTCCCTTTGTTTCCAGACAAGCCCATTATCCCAATTCTACTAGAACCAATTTCTCTTTAAATGGAGCCTATATTGATAGGCTTAACTATTACCAATTAAAATCAATCACCTCTAGTTGGGGGTATGAAACAAAGAAAAATAAAAACGGGTCGGACAATACCTGGATTTATAGACCACTTAATATTGAATTGTACCATATTGCAAAATTTAGCAGGCTAGATAGCCTTTTAATACTCAACCCTTTTTTGAGGTCTTCCTTTAATGAGGGAAATGTAATTAGTCAGACATTCAATTTTATTCATACTGGCCCTTCCTTAAATCATCCCAACCAAAATAACTATTTTAGATTGGGCATTGAGGAAGCAGGTGGAATACTTGGCATTTCCACTGTCATTCAAAAACGTATCTACAGGTATATTAAGGCCGAGATGGAGATAAGAAAATTATACAAATTCACTTACTCCGAATTGGCTTGGCGATTTATGGGTGGCTGGGGAAACAACTATAGCAAAGACCCCACTTTAAAAGGACAACTTCCTTTTTTCAAACAATTTACTGCAGGTGGCCCATATAGTATGCGCGCATGGGGACTAAGACAATTAGGATTAGGTAGTTCCCAGTTTTATGATACCAGTTCGAAAAATCAAAACTTTGATCGATTTGGAGACGTACAGTTGGAAACTAATTTCGAATACCGCTTCCCATTGTTACAATTAGGCTCTTATAAAATTAGCTCGGCCTTATTTACAGATATAGGGAATATTTGGAATACACATGAGTCCAACATAGATCCATCAGCAGGATTTAAATTAGACAAGCTCTACAAAGATTTAGCCATTGGAGTTGGAACCGGAATAAGATTTGACTTTAATTATTTTATTATTCGAATAGATTATGCAATGAAAATGAAAGACCCCACTCGTTTATACAATAATGGATGGCTGGACCTCTCAAATTTAAAATGGTCTGATACAAAGCCCAATGGCCTAAAGGTTAATAATTATGCTTGGCAGTTTGGTATTGGATTGCCTTTCTAAATATTTTTTTATTCCGAATATTTGTCTTGATTCATTTCTCCATTAGATGCAGCTACCAACGATTCTATTTCTACTTGTAAATCCTGCCATTGAATAGCATTGGCTACTTGAAATTCACCAATTTTAGTGCGTCTTAAACTACTCATATAGGCACCCACTTGTAAGGCGTCGCCAAAATCTTTCACTAAACTCCTAATATAAGTACCAGTAGAACAAACTACTTTAAATTCGATACTAGGTAAATCGATATGGGTAATTTCAAAACTAATAATGTTTACTTTTCGAGGATCTACTTTTACTTCAATGCCTTTCCTTGCCGATTCATACAATCTTTTTCCGTCTTTTTTAATGGCGGAATGTTGTGGCGGCATTTGTAAAATTTCTCCAATAAAAGGAAGCGTCGCCTTTTGTATTTCGTCCCTGGTTAAATGTGCAATAGATTTAAAATTTTCTGGCTCAGATTCTAAATCATAAGTAGGCGTAGTCGCTCCCAAAACCATCGTCCCCATATATTCTTTAGACATACCCATGTAGTTATTAATTTGTTTGGTAAAACTACCTGTGCAAATAATCAATAAACCGGTAGCTAATGGATCTAGCGTTCCTGCATGACCAATTTTTATAACTCTGGTAAGTATGCGCACTTTTTTTACAATATCAAAGGAAGTCCAACGCAAAGGTTTATCAATAAGTAAAACTTTACCTTCTAAGTAGGGGACGAGTACTTTTAGTATAGGTTTTTGTCGCATGAAATTTGAAACTTAAATCTTAGTAAGCTCTTGCGAACAATACTCTTTGTGTGGAAGCATTCCCAGTTAAAATACATTTGCCATTTTCCAATGGATTGCCTAAAGGAATGCAACGGATGGTAGCCTTGGCTAATTCTTTAATTTTATCTTCTGTTTCAGCAGTCCCATCCCAATGTGCTAAAACAAAACCACCATCGGTATCTAATATTTTTATAAAATCATCCCAAGTATCCGCTTTGGTAATATGCTCGTCGCGGTATTTTTTGGCACGTTCAAATAAATTATTTTGAATTTCTACCAACAAGGCTTCCACGGTTTGGGCTAACCCTTCCATGGCTATGGAAGACTTTTCTTTGGTATCTCGACGCGCCAATTCTACTTGTTTGTTTTCTAAATCTCTTGCGCCAATGGCAATTCGAATGGGTACTCCTTTTAATTCGTACTCTGCAAATTTCCATCCTGGCCTGCTATGATCAGAATTATCATACTTCACTCTTATGCCTGCCGCTTTAAAAGATTTTACAATCTCTGCCACTTTTTCATCCAATATTGCTTTTTGCTCTTCTCCTTTATAGATAGGAACAATTACTACTTGAATGGGTGCAATGCGAGGAGGCAATACCAAACCCTCGTCATCGCTATGAGTCATTACTAAGCCGCCAATTAAACGAGTACTTACACCCCAGCTGGTGGCCCAAACATATTCTTGTTTATTATTTTGATCACTAAATTTTACATCAAAAGCTTTGGCAAAATTTTGCCCTAAAAAATGCGAAGTACCTGCTTGCAATGCTTTTCCATCCTGCATTAAAGCTTCAATACAAAAAGTATCTTCTGCGCCAGCAAAACGTTCATTGGCCGTTTTAACTCCTTTTATCACAGGAACAGCCATCCAGTTTTCTACAAAATCAGCATACACGTCCAACATTTGCTTTGTTTCTGCAATGGCTTCTTGTGCAGTAGCGTGAGCCGTATGTCCTTCTTGCCATAAAAATTCTGCTGTACGTAAAAATAAGCGAGTCCGCATTTCCCATCTAACTACATTGGCCCATTGGTTCACTAAAATGGGCAAGTCACGATAAGATTGAATCCATGTTTTATACGTATTCCAAATAATGGCTTCACTGGTTGGACGAACAATTAATTCTTCTTCTAATTTTGCTTCTGGGTCAACCATTAATTTGCCTTTATTATAAGGATCTGCAATTAATCGGTAATGGGTGACGACGGCGCACTCTTTAGCAAAACCTTCTGCATTTTTTTCTTCTGCCTCAAAAAGTGATTTAGGGACAAATAGAGGGAAATAGGCATTTTGATGCCCAGTTTCCTTGAACATTCTGTCTAAAACGTCACGCATATTTTCCCATAAAGCATACCCATAAGGCTTAATAACCATACATCCTCTCACGGCGCTGTAATCCGCCAGTTCCCCTTTAATAACTAGGTCATTGTACCATTGTGAGTAATCCTGTGCCCTTGATGTTAATTCCTTTGCCATTGTATAAATCTTAACTTTTTATATTGTAAGAAATAGGGTACGAAATACGCTAATTATTTTAAAACTTTGTACCTTTATAGTAGCAAA
>CANHLZ010000035.1 GCA_947461595.1 Bacteroidota bacterium
CTGTCTAATGAATTTCCAGTAGGATTATTGGGAGAACAGATCCAAATTATTTTTGTTTGTTCGTTCACCAATTGCTCTATATGCGCCACATTTAATTGGAAATTAGGTAATAGCGGTGCATTTTTTATTTCAATATTATTGATATTAGCACCTACTTCATACATAGGATAAGTAGGTGGACAAATGATTATATTGTCTTTGCCTGGTTCGCAAAATGTGCGAAATAAATTATCAATACATTCATCACTACCATTGCCTAAAAAAATTTGTTCCGATTTTATTTGTTTAATAAAAGCCAGCTTTTCTTTTACTTTTTTCTGATAAGGATCAGGGTACCTATTGTACCATTTGGTTAATGGAGATCCTAAACTATTTTCATTCGCATCTAATAATACATTGGCCTCTCCTGTATATTCATCTTTAGCAGAAGAATAGGCTTTCAATATTTCGATATTAGGTCTTACTACTTTTTTAATGTCAAATTTCATAGTCTTACATTTTAGATTTTATCCATTCCACTCTTACTTCAACTGCTTTGCTGTGGGCTTGTAAACCCTCTGCAGTAGCCATTTCTATCACAGTGGGTGCGATATTGGTCAAGCCCCTTTCCGTTAATTGCTGAAAAGTTATTTTCTTAACAAAACTATCCATACTCACCCCACTATAAGCTTTAGCAAAACCATTGGTAGGTAGGGTATGATTGGTCCCGCTTGCATAATCCCCTACCGATTCTGGAGAAAAATTGCCAATAAATATAGAGCCTGCATTGATAATTTTTTCTGCTATTTGTGCTGCATTGTCTATAGATAAAATCAAATGCTCTGGTGCATATTCATTAACGAGAGCAATAGCATCATCGGTATTTTCAATAACAATTGCTTTAGAATTCATCAAGGCCTTTGAGGCCATTTCTTTTCTGGGTAACAAATTTAATTGTTGCTCTAATTCTTTTTGAATTAATTCAAACACTTCTAATTTATTCGCTATCAAGATTACTTGACTATCCGCACCGTGTTCTGCTTGCGATAATAAATCGGCAGCAACAAATGAGGCTACACTTGTTTCATCTGCCCAAACGCAAACTTCGCTTGGTCCTGCAGGCATATCAATAGCCACACCTTCTTGTTGTATCATTTGCTTTGCTGCAGTTACATATTGATTCCCTGGGCCAAAAATTTTATTTACTTTAGGCACTGTCTCTGTTCCATAGGCTAAAGCTGCAATGGCTTGCACACCACCTATACTATAAATGGAAGTAATACCAACTAAAGAAGCTGCATAAATTATGGCAGGATCTATTACGCCCTTTTCATTGGGAGGTGAACATAAAATAATTTCTTTGCACCCAGCCATCTTTGCTGGAATTCCCAACATGAGCACTGTCGAAAATAAAGGCGCCGTGCCGCCTGGAATATATATACCCACTTTCTCAATACCTACCGATTTTCTCCAACACCAAACACCAGGCATAGTTTCAATTCTTTCTTCTTTTTGAATTTGAGGCTGATGAAAGACTTCAATATTTACTTTAGCCAACTGAATGGCTGTTTTTAAGCCAGGTGTCAACTCTTTTTCTGCAGCTTGAATGACAGTAGGACTTAGTTTAAAATTAGCAATGGCAACCTTATCAAATGCAAGTGTGTATTTGGCAAGCGCCATATCTCCATTTTCTTTCACTGAAGCCAATATCTCTCTCACTTTAGCCTCCAAAGGAGACGAATCAAATTGAGGTCGCGCTAACAAACTAGGCCAATCTTTCTTCTTTGGCTCTTTGTACACTTTAATCATTACAATATCATTTTTTCAATAGGCACTACTAATATTCCTTCAGCACCTGCCAATTTTAACTGTTCAATAATTTCCCAAAAATCACTTTCGGCAATTACGCTATGCACACTGCTCCACCCTGGTGTGGCTAAGGCAATCACCGTTGGACTTTTCATGCCAGGCAATAAGGAAATAATTTTTTCTAAATTATCATTGGGCGCATTTAATAATACATACTTATTCCTTTTTGCTTTTTTAACCGATTCAATTCTAAATAATAATCTATTTAAAATCGCCTCTGCCGCTGGTTCCAATGCAGCTCTTTTAATAAGTACTGCTTGTGAATCTAAAATCGTTTCAGCTTCTTGCAAGCCATTCATAAATAAAGTAGATCCGCTGCTAACTAAATCGCAAATCACATCTGCAAGGCCAATGCCTGGTGCTATTTCAACACTGCCACTGATCTCATGTATTTCCGCCTTAATATGATGCTTATCCAAATATCCTTGTACTAAAACCGGATAACTAGTAGCGATTTTTTTGCCGGTTAAATAACTGGAGCCTGTAAACTTTTCATTTTTTCTAACAGCAAAACTCAATCTACATTTTCCAAAACCTAAAGAATAAGCTACTTCCACTTTTTTAGCTTTTTCATACACTACATTCTCTCCCACAAAACCAATATCCGCTACGCCATCTTCCACATATTGAGGAATATCATCATCTCTTAAAAAGAACAATTCCAATGGGAAATTAGTCGCCTCCGCTTTTAATTTATTGACCCCATTACCAATATCAATTCCCGATTCTTTTAATAACTTAATAGAATCATCATGCAAACGGCCCGATTTCTGAATGGCTAACTTTAAACGCATCTTATTTTAATTTTTTTTATAGTTTTATTTTTTATAGTAAACATTATTAAAAAAGGGCTTACTTGTTAGTAAGCCCTTTGGTTAAATATAGTTTAATACCTACACCCATAGCTTACCCCTTGTAGAGCAAATGAAAATGATGTGTATGGTTTCTTAATATCATAGTGCAAATTTACAACCCTTTTATAAATTACCCAACTAAAAAGAATAAAATTGATTAAATTGCCTCAAGAAAGTTCTTAATTATAAAACTAGCACTTGTTTTTATGCGTATTGCACCCTTAACCCTATTGTTAACTTCCATTTCCTTGACCTTTAATGCTCAAAAGCAAGCTTTAAAGCTTCCAGGCAAAGCGCCTATCTATCCTGTCACAGTCCATTCGACTATAATAAATGATACTACTAAAAAACTTGTATGGGCTGATGAATTTAATACACCCGGTCACCCTGATACCAGCAAGTGGGCTTATAATATAGGCACCGGTAATAATGGCTGGGGAAACAACGAATTAGAATACTATACCAATAGTGATAATAATGCAAGAGTTGAAAATGGAAAATTAATTATAGAAGCAAGAAAAGAAAATGTTGGGGGAAAAAATTATAGCTCGGCAAGAATGCTTACACAAGGAAAAGCAGATTGGACCTACGGACGTTTTGAAATAAGGGCTAAGTTACCTGCAGGCCTAGGTTCCTGGCCAGCTATTTGGATGCTGGGTAGCAATATTGATAAGGTGGGTTGGCCTGCCTGCGGAGAAATTGACATCATGGAGCATGTAGGTAAAAGCTTAAATGAAATTCATTGGTCGGCTCATTCCAAATTGTACAACTGGCCAAAAGGCACTCAAAAAACAGCCAAAGCTTTTATAAATGATGTAACCACTTCCTTTCATGTGTATACGCTTGATTGGAGTAAAAAAGCAATGAAATTTTATGTAGATAATGTACTTTATCTAACTGTAGAAAATGAAGATAAATCAGACGAATACTACCCCTTTGTAGCCCCCCAATTTCTTCTTTTAAACTTAGCGGTGGGAGGTGGATTTGGAGGCCCCAAAGTAGACGATAGCATTTTTCCTATTCGAATGATAGTTGATTATGTTAGAGTTTACCAATAAAAAAAATAAAATGGCCCCACGCAAAATAAAATCATTCTTTGTATCCATAGTTTTATTGTTACAAATGAGTTCCCTAGCTCAAGATGCCAATTTATTAATTGGCACTTACACCCAAAAAGGAAGCAAGGGCATTTATTTATTCCATTTTGATACGGCAACAGGCAAGGCTATCGAAATTAGCCATACCGATAGCGCCAAAAATCCCTCATACTTAACTATTTCAAAAGACAAACAAAATGTATACGCAGTCAATGAAAGTACTGAGGGAAGCGTTAGCGTTTATAGTTTAAAAAGCAATCAACTTAATTTATTGCAAAGCAAAAGCAGCAAAGGCGCCAGCCCTTGTTACATTACTTTAAGCCCCGATCAACGTAATTTATTTGTAGCCAACTATATTGGAGGAAGCCTTACTAGCTTTCATCGCTTTGCAGATGGTCAAATATCCAATCCTCAACAATTTATTCAACACACTGGAAGCAGCGTCAATAAAGGAAGGCAAGAAAAAGCACATGTGCATGGGTTGTTTTTCTCTCCAGAGGGTAAATATTTATTAACCCCAGACTTAGGGATTGATCAAGTGTCTATCTATCCTTATCAATTTAAAAATGGTCCACCACTTGATGTACAAAAAGCAAAAAGTATTCAATCTAGTCCAGGTGCCGGACCCAGACATTTAACTTTCTCTACTAATGGTAAATTCATTTACATTATTGAAGAACTCACAGGAAGCATTAGCGTTTACCGATTTGCAAAAGGAGTGGCTAATTTTATACAAACCATAGCTATTCACCCAGCTGCTTCCACTACCATTCATGGTAGTGCAGACATTCATTTATCACCAGACGGACTATTTTTATATGCAACCAATAGAGGTACCGAAAATAATATTGTAAAACTGCCAGTGTTGCCCACTGGAAAATTAGACGAAAAGCATATTAGTTATTATTCCACCCAAGGAAAAGCCCCACGTAACTTTACTATGACATCAGATGGGAATTGGTTATTGGTGGCCAACCAAGAATCTGATAATGTGATTGTATTTAAACGCAATATCACTAATGGGGAATTAATCAATACAGGAAATAGTATTAAGGTGTCGATGCCGGTTTGCTTATTGTTTTATTAAACGAATTTTAGCAATACCGAATGGTCTTATTTTAATTCGAACCAGACTGGATTTTCTTCAGCACCTTCTGCATTGTAATTGATGAACAACTCTTCTCCTATTTCAATGTGCTTAGTAGTTTTGATGCTTATGGTTAGCGCTTCATAATCCATGTCGTAGCTACAATTGGGGTCAATCGCATGATTGTAAATAGAAACATAGCCCAAGCCAATGGCTGCACTTTTATGATCCTCGCCCCATTCAAAAATATAATCATACAATAAAGTCTCTTCGAGTTTTGTCCTTTGAATATTATCCACTACAATAACAGGTGCTATTTCAATTACAGTATCAATTGCAATAGGTTCTGTGGCAAATACACCCCGTCCTCTATTTGATGAGGGGGCAATAGTAAGAATAGGAAGAATCATACTATAAATATAAGGCATACTTTAGTATTTTTCTTACCTTGCACCCATGTCAGTTGAATTAGAAGCACAAGAAATAAATTTATCAGAAGTATTCTTGGATACTTTATCGAAAAATGACATGCATCTATTAAGAGAATTTCTAGATGAACAAAACATTAGTGATGTAGTGGAATTGGTAAATGAATTTCCCGAAAACGAAGCCACTATTATTGACAATATGACGGTGCACCGTGCGGTGAGTGTTTTCAAAATATTGGACATCAATCAACAAAAGGACATCATTAAAGAATTGCCCGCTCGTAAAACAGCTAAAATCTTAAATGAGCTACCACCAGATGATCGTACCGACTTCTTAGAAGAATTACCCAAAGCGGCCATACGAGATTTAATCAAATTATTGGATCCAGAAGAACGAAAAATTACTTTATCTCTTTTAGGTTATCCTGAAGATAGCGTAGGTCGTTTGATGACTCCCGATTATGTTTATGTTTACCCTCAATATACCGTTGCACAAGTCATAGAAACCATTCGTAAACATGGTAAAAATTCTGAAACTATTGACGTTATCTATATTATTGATGAAAAAGGTGGTTTAATAGATGACATCAGAATTAGAGATTTATTATTGGCTAATCCAGAAGATATCGTAGCAGATATAATTGATGGACGCTTTGTAGCATTAAATGTGTATGATGACCAAGAGCATGCGAATCAGGTATTTAAAATGAATAACCGAACTGCCATTCCAGTAGTGGATGACAACGATGTATTATTAGGAATTGTAACTATAGATGATATCTTATGGGTGACCAATGAAGAGTTTAGCGAGGATATGCAAAAAATGGGAGGTACAGAAGCATTGAATGAACCCTATTTAGATATCTCTATATTCAGATTATTCAAAAAAAGAATTACCTGGTTGGTCGTATTATTCATTGGGGAATTATTTACTGCCACTGCGATGGGGTATTTTGAAGACGAATTAGCCAAGGTATTGGTACTAGCAAGTTTTATTCCATTAATATTATCAACTGGCGGTAATTCAGGCTCTCAATCTTCCACTTTGATCATTCAAGCTATGTCTGTTGGTGAAATTACTATTGCAGATTGGTGGAAAATATTAAGAAGAGAAATTATAAGTGGATTTTTATTAGGGGTATTGCTTGGTGTACTTGGATTTTTCAGAGTAACTGCATGGCATATGATTGTTCCAGGATTTTATGGCGCGCATTGGTTATTAATAGCTACTACTATTGGGTTCACTATATTAGGAGTTGTTATCTGGGGAACCATTACAGGTTCTATGTTACCAATTGTATTAAAAAAACTAGGTGCTGACCCTGCAGTTTCTTCTGCTCCATTTGTTGCCACTTTAGTGGATGTAACCGCTATACTTATTTATTTTAGTTTAGCCTACTTATTCTTACAAGGCACTTTACTTTAATTGATCCGCTAAATTTTGTTTAAGCTTAATTGTCCATTCCTCTTTTAATATACTTAGTACAATTGAATCACGTCTTGTGTTATTGGGCATCGGCAAATGATTTCTTAAAATCCCTTCAATAGTACAGCCAATTTTTTGCATTGCAGCAATACTTCTTTTGTTGTTGTTGTCCGCCCTAAATTCAACTCGCTCCCAACCAACTTGATCAAAAGCAAACTGCAACAATAAAAATTTACAATGTTGATTTAATCCAGTCCCCCATACTTTTTTACTGTACCAGGTATAGCCTAATTGGGTGCTATTAAAAAGCAACTGAATATCGTAAAATCGGGTTGCTCCTACATAGGTTTGAGTTAATTTATTAAATACAATAAATGGATAAGCCGTTTTTTGTTTTCTAGCTTCTATAGCGTCTTGAATGTATTTTATTAAGTCAGCGCTGTCTTGTATAGCCACTAATGAGTATTGCCATAAGTCGGGCTCTTCGATGACATATTTTTCTAGCAATAGGTGGTCAGAAAGAACAAGTGGCCTTAATAACACATATTCATTTTCTAAGGTATAATCCTGGTTAAAATCAAAATTTTGGACTGTTTCCATTCATTAAAATATAAATGTCTAATTTCGCATAAAATATTGAATAATCATCCAAAAGATAATATATGTGTGGCATTGTAGGATATATTGGCAATAGAGAAGCTTACCCAATTGTAATTAAAGGATTAAGGAGATTAGAATACCGTGGTTATGACAGTACCGGTGTGGCCATTATTCAAGAGGGGAAGCTACAAGTACACAAGAAAAAAGGCAAAGTAGCAGAATTAGAAGAAGCGGTTTTAGGTAAAAACCTACACTCCCATATTGCCATTGGACATACCAGATGGGCTACCCATGGCGAGCCATCAGATCGCAATGCACATCCACACTTATCCAACAATGGACGTTTGGCTATGTTGCACAATGGCATTATTGAAAATTATGCCGCTATTAAAAAAGAATTACTTTCCAAAGGGTATACTTTTAAAAGTGATACCGATACAGAAGTATTATTGAATTTTATTCAAGACATTCAAGACAATAATAAAAGTAGTTTAGAAGAAGCATTAAGAATTGCTTTAAAAAGAATTGTGGGTGCTTATTGTATTTTATTGATTGATCAAGATGATCCAGAAACCATACTTGCAGCACGTAAAGGCAGCCCTTTAGTGATTGGTATTGGCAAAGACGAACATTTTTTAGCCAGTGACGCCTCCCCTATTATAGAATACACTAAAGAAGTGGTTTATGTAAATGATTATGAAATTGCCATTGTAAAAAAGGATGAACTCATTTTGAAAAACTTAGGCAATGAAAAGCAAACGCCTTTTATACAAAAATTAGATATGGAATTAGCTGCTATAGAAAAAGGCGGTTATGACCATTTTATGTTAAAAGAAATTTTTGAACAACCAGAAACCATTTATGATTGTTTAAGAGGAAGATTGATAGTAGATCATCAACAAATAGTGATGGCAGGTGTGGACAACCATATAGATGCCTTAACCAAAGCTTCCAGAATTATTATTGTAGCCTGCGGTACCAGTTGGCATGCGGGCTTGTACGCAGAATATTTAATTGAAGAGCTATGTCGCATTCCTGTGGAAGTAGAATACGCTTCTGAATTTAGATATCGTAACCCAGTGATTCATCCTGGCGATGTAATTATAGCCATTTCACAAAGTGGCGAAACTGCAGATACCTTAGTGGCATTAGAAAGTGCGAAAGAAAAAGGCGCCTTTATATTTGGTATCGTCAATGCAGTAGGAAGCAGTATAGCCCGACTAAGTCATGCAGGCGCCTACACTCATGCAGGACCTGAAATTGGGGTGGCTAGCACTAAAGCATTTACTGGGCAATTAACCGTACTTGCCATGATTGCCTTAAAAATGGCCAAAGCAAAAGGAAGTATAACCGACGAAAGATATTTGCATTTAATTAATGAATTGGCCTCTGTTCCAGAAAAAGTAAAAGAAATTTTAGCAGATACGAGTGTGATACAAAAAATTGCATTAAAATTTAAAGACGCCAAAGATTTTTTATACTTAGGAAGAGGTTACAATTTCCCTATAGCTTTAGAAGGTGCTTTAAAATTAAAAGAGATTACCTATATACATGCCGAAGGGTATCCAGCGGCCGAAATGAAACATGGCCCCATTGCATTAGTAGATGAAACTTTACCAGTTGTGTTTGTAGCTACCAAAGATATTTATTACGACAAAGTAGTTTCCAATATTCAGGAAATAAAAGCCAGAAAAGGACAAATTATAGCTGTTGCTAGTATTGGTGACCAAACCCTACCCACCCTTTCTGAAAATATCATGTACGTTCCTGAAATTGACGAAGTGATCGCTCCATTATTAAGTGTAGTTCCTATGCAACTACTTAGTTATTATGTAGGGGTGGCTAAAGGTATTGATGTGGACAAGCCAAGAAATTTAGCCAAGAGCGTTACCGTGGAATAGCGTATAATAATTTTCCTTATTTTTACGAAAATAACGTAAAATGAAAAAAATTATACTTGCTTTAGTTGTCCTAAGCAGCTTAGGCGCTTGCGAGCAAAACGCCTCAAACAAGACGCTGGAAGCGAACAAAAACTTCGCAGCGCTTACCGAATTATATTATCAAGAAGGATTAAAACAAAATCCACTTCAAGCCACTCTAATTGGCGACGACAGGTACAATGATCTACTTCCCAATGATGGTTCTATAGCGTTTAGGGAAGAACTTAAGAAATTCAATCAACGCTTTTCAGATAGTTTAAAAAATTACGACCGCGCATCATTAAGTTCCAATGATCAATTATCTTATGACGTATTAAAAGATGAATTGGAAATAAATAAGGAAGGCTATCAATTCCATTTTGAATATTTGCCATTTAGTCAATTGAATTCCTTCCCCTTAATATTCGCTCAATTTGGCTCCGGCACAAGCGGTCAGCCATTTAAAAAAGTGAAAGATTATGACGACTGGTTAAAGAGGCTAAATGCTTTTTCTGTTTGGGCGGATACCGCTATTGGAAATTTTAAATTAGGTATAAAGGCAGGTATGGTATTCCCTAAATCGGTGGTAATAAAAATGATTCCACAAATGCAAAGTATGGTGGTAACCGATGCAAAGAAAAGTTTATTTTATGGTCCAATTAATTTGATGCCTGCTAGTTTTTCTGCAGCAGACAAAGAGCGATTAACCAAGGAATATGAAGCATCTATTCTCACAGTGGTGGTGCCTACCTTTAAAAAATTAGGTGATTTTTTACAAAATGAATATTTGCCAAATGCGAGAGCTACTTCAGGCTTCTCTTCTTTACCAGGAGGGGCTGAAATGTATGCTTATCAAGTAAAAAGACAAACCACTACCAATAGAACTCCTGAAGATATTTATCAAACTGGTTTAAGCGAAGTGGCAAGAATTAGAAAAGCCATGGACAGCATTCAAAATTTAGTAGGTTTTAAAGGTGATTTAAAATCTTTCTTCAATTATTTAAATACAGATAAAAAATTTACACCTTACCATACTGCAAAAGAAGTAACTGACGCCTTTGAAGTGATTCACCAAAGGATGAAACCCAAATTAATTAAGGTTTTTGAAAACGCACCTAAAACTCCATTTGAGATAAGACAAACAGAAGCTTTCAGGGCCGCCTCTGCAAGTGCCGAATACAATTCAGGTTCGGCAGACGGCACAAGACCTGGTATTTTTTATGTTCCTATTTTAGATGCGACTAAATTTAATACCACTTCAGGCATGGAATCTTTATTCTTACATGAAGCCATACCAGGACATCATTATCAAATTTCCTTAACGCAAGAAAATAATTTGCTACCTAATTTTAGAAGATATGGTGGGCACAATGCTTATGTAGAAGGTTGGGCATTGTACAGTGAATCACTTGGATTAGAATTAGGATTGTATAAAGACCCTTATCAATATTTTGGCGCATTGGGTGATGAAATACATCGTGCTATAAGATTGGTTGTGGATGTTGCTATTCATTCAAAAAATATGAGTAGAGAAGAAGCCATCAAATACATGATGGATAACGAGCCCATTAGTGAGCAAGGTGCCACTGCCGAAATTGAAAGATATATGAGTCACCCAGGACAAGCATTGGGCTACAAAGTGGGTGCCATGAAAATTAGAGCATTAAGAACAAAATACGAAATGGAATTAGGCGCTAAATTTAATGCTGCAGAATTTCATACCGAAGTGCTAAAAGATGGTTCTTTGCCATTAAACGTATTGGAAGCTAAGATGGACACTTGGGCTGCAAGTAAAAAATAAATAACCTCTTTTTTATATTGATGGGCGGATACAATTATAATGATTGTGTCCGCCCATTTGCATTTAATTCATTCCCTATCAACTCTTTATAAGACTTCTCTTGCTTGCAAACAGAGCGGCTTTTTGAACCTATTTTTGTTTATCTTTAAAACTACATAGTTTATGAAAGATTTAAATAAAAAATCAAAGCCTCGTAAAAAAGTATACATCGTTATTAGCTCGATGATACTGTTTTGCATATTGCAAATTTCATTAAATGGATTTGCCGAATCGACCCTACAGAGTCCCAACTTAAATACATATTGGATTTGGAAAATGCTGGGCAGACTGCATCCAATGGCTGTACATTTTCCTGTTGCATTAATTTTATTGGCTACTTTACTTGAATTTTTTACTTTCAAAAATTTTAATTCAACATTACGTCCTGGCATAAAAATCTTGATTGCTACCGGCGCCATTGCTGCTTGTATTTCTGCTATTATGGGACTCATGTTATCCGATGAGGGTGGATATGAAAAAGAGTTGATCAGCATACATCAATGGGTGGGTATGGCCACTGCTTGTTTAACTTGTACCACTTGGATTTTATTAAATAATTTATTGAAAAAAAATAATTGGCAACTGATTAAAGTGTATCGTCTTTTACTTTTGATAAGTGGGTTAGGGATAATTGTAGCAGGACATTTTGGAGCGGCAATGTCACATGGCAAGGACTATATTTCCTCAACTATTCCATGGAGTAGTGATTACGATGGTACTACAAAAAGAAATTTTGATTTATCTGCTTTCAATAATGATACAATAAAATTAACCAAACAACAGTCTATTGAATTAAATATTCAAGTGCGCGCTATCTTGGCTCATAATTGTTACAAATGCCATGGCGCTGAAAAAATTAAAGGAGACCTAAGATTAGACCGTAGAGATATGATTTTTAAAGGCGGCGAAAATGGCCCTGTTGTAATTCCTGGCGATGCAGTAGCTAGTGATTTATTTAGACGAATTAGTTTACCCTCTTCGCATAAAGATGCCATGCCCTCCAAAGGAAAAAAATTAGCCGAAGGAGATATTGAACTTATTAAATTTTGGATTCAAAAGGGAGCGCCTTGGCCAGATAGTTCTGAAAAAAATATTTTTAGAGTGGCCCCATTGGCACCAAGAAATCCAGCACTCCCTCCTATTGTTAATGGGCTTGCTAATCCAATAGACCGTTGGACCAGTCAATATTTTACCAAGAACAAAATAGCATGGCCTAAATTAGTGGATGATAAAACTTTTTTCAAAAGAGTCTCCTTGGATATTATTGGCTTACTACCCAATCCTGAGGACTTAGTTAAATTTACTAAAGATACTAGGCCCAATAAAAGAGACCTATGGATAAAGAAATTATTGGATCAACAAGATGATTATACAACCCATTGGCTTAGCTTTTGGAATGATGCACTTAGAAATGATTATACAGGAACAGGTTATATCACTGGAGGCCGACACAATATTACGGACTGGCTATATAAATCTTTAAAGTCAAATAAGCCTTATGATCAATTTGTTAAGGAATTGATTAATCCCAATGATGCCTCTAAAGGTTTTATTGAAGGAATCAAATGGCGTGGAGTGGTCAATGCAAGTCAGAGAACAGAAATGCAAGCTGCTCAAAATGTTACTCAAATATTTTTAGGACTCAATTTAAAATGCGCTTCATGCCATAATAGTTTTATAAGCGATTGGAAACTTTCAGACGCTTATGCTTTTGCTAATATTTTTGCTGATAGCTCACTTGAAATTAATCGTTGCGATAAACCCACAGGTAAGTACACGGGCACTCGTATGCTTTGGTCAGCATTAGGCACCATTGATAGTGCGGCTCCTCGAAAGGAAAGACAAGCCCAATTGGCTTTGATGATGGTGCAGGCTTCCAATGGAAGATTCTATAGAACCCTTGTGAATCGATTATGGGCACAGCTCATGGGTCGTGGATTAATTGAGCCAGTAGATCTCATGGACAATGAACCTTGGAATCAAGATTTATTAGATTGGATGGCCTTTCATTTCCAAGAAAACAAATCGGATATTAAGGAACTACTTTATTTAATCACCTCGTCTGCTACTTATCAACTACCGTCTGTTAGTTTTAAGGATGCCAATAAAATAATAGCGCAACAATATCAATTTACTGGTATGTTGCGTAAAAGAATGACTGCAGAGCAATTTGCAGACGCCGCCGCAACCATTATTGGTCCTCTATTTTCTGATTCCATGTTAATGTATCATCCTGCATTCAGTAAAACGCTAAATTCCATTCATCCAACATTTGCAAGAGCCGCCTTAGTAAGCAATAACCCATTTCTTATTGCATTAGGAAGGCCTACAAGAGAAACCGTTGCTACCAGCAGAGAATCGCAATCAAATTTATTACAAGCACTAGAATTGACCAATGGGGAAAGATTTAATTCCATGATAAAAAAAGGAGCTCAAACTTGGAAGTTAAAATATGTTACTACAGACCGCATCATTAAAGAAATTTATGTTCGCGCTTTAGGTAGAGAAGCTCAACTGTCAGAATATCAAATTGCAAAAAAATTATTAGGAGATCAACCCACCAAAGAATCTATTGAGGATTTGTTTTGGGCCATACTTTTATTACCAGAATTTCAAATTATTTATTAATTCATAAACCATTCTTATGAGTAGCCATTGGGACAGACGAGAATTTTTAAAAAAAAGTAGTGCTGCTACTATGGCTGCTATGGCTGCAGGTGCGCCATTGGCAGGTTTTTTAGCGGGGTGCAATGAAGCAAAAATAAAATCAACTGCCGATACCGTTATTTTATTATGGATGGCAGGAGGCATGGCCCATACCGACACCTTTGATCCAAAAAAATATACGCCCTTTACCAAAGGCATGAAAGCCAATGACGTGTTGAGTACTTTTAAATCTGTGCCGACCGCCTTGGATGATATTTATTTTTCGGAAGGGTTATCTGCTATTGGAAAAGTCTTAGACAAGGGTACCGTTATTAGATCTTATGTAGCTGCAGACATGGGACATATTTTACACTCACGTCATCAATACCATTGGCATACTTGTTATAAGCCCCCTCAATCGGTATTGGCTCCTCATATTGGTTCTTGGATTTCCAATCAATTAGGGCCTGCCAATAAAGTGATCCCTGCTTTTATAGATATTGGTCAAAGATTTTCTTTAGGGGAAGGGGAAGAATTAAAAGCATTTCATACGGCTGGATTTTTAGGAAATGAATTTGGTCCATTTATAATTCCAGATCCAAGTGCAGGTTTAGAAAGTGTTAAGCCACCCATCGGCATGAATATGAGTAGGTTTGAAAAAAGAAATCAACTTTATAATGAGTTGATGAGTAAGGGTCCCATGGGAGAAATGGGAAGTGATTATCAGAAAGAATCCATGAGAAGATCTATGGAACAAGCATATATGCTTTTAAAATCTCCTGAAGCAACTGCATTTGATTTGAGTAAAGAACCAAAAGAAAGCTATGACATTTATAATACTGGAAAATTTGGTTTAGGCTGTCTTATGGCTAAACGATTAACAGAAAAAGGTGCACGATTTATAAGTGTAACCACCGAATACGAGCCCTTCAAAAATTGGGATACCCATGATAATGGGCACACGAGATTGGCAGACATGAAAAAGCAAATAGATGGTCCCATAGCACAATTAATAAAAGATTTGGATCAATCAGGTCATCTAGATCGCACCTTAATTATACTAGCCAGTGAATTTAGTCGGGACATGATGGTCGAAGGCCGACCCGATCTTAAAGTACAAGAACAAGTAGATCAACCCGACATTATTCAAGAAATAAAAAATTATGGCATGCATCGTCATTTTACGGATGGATGTTCTATGTTGATGTTTGGCGGAGGGATTAAGAAAGGAAATGTATATGGCAAGACCGCAGATGAGCGACCATGTAAAACAATTGAAAAGCCCATCAAAATTGAACAAATTCATCAAACTATTTATCATGCCCTAGGTATTCCACAGGATACTCATTATCTAGTGGAAAAAAGACCTTTCTATACCACACCTGATGGTTTGGGTAAGGCAGCAATGGATTTGTTTTCATAAGGATACACTAAGCGAAGAGGAGGTACCATTATGAGCTATGCCCTAGCTTCAAAAGGCTTAAAAATTAAATAGTGTACCTTGCAGTCTATTATGAACACTAAATTTCAAGACCTAGGTCTTATAGAGCCACTTTTGAGGGCCATTCAAGAAGAAGGATACACAACGCCCACTCCTATTCAAGCAGAATCCATCCCCATTGTTTTACAAGGAAAAGATTTATTGGGTTGTGCCCAAACAGGTACAGGTAAAACCGCTGCCTTTACGCTTCCAATTTTACAATTATTAGTTACAAATAAAACTACAGAGAGAAGAAAAAAAATTAGAAGTTTAATTGTAACCCCTACCAGAGAACTAGCGATACAAATTGGCGAAAGCTTTAATGCCTATGGCAGACATACCGGATTAAATTGCACCGTTATTTTTGGCGGTGTTGGACAAGGGCCCCAAGTAACTGCATTAAGAAATGGAGTAGATGTAGTTATTGCTACTCCGGGCAGATTACTAGATTTAATGAACCAAGGCCATTTAAGTATTAGAGAAGTAGAAATATTTGTTTTGGATGAAGCCGATAGAATGTTAGACATGGGATTTGTGCACGATGTAAAAAAACTTTTAGCGGTGCTCCCTAAGAAAAGACAATCCCTTTTCTTTTCTGCTACTATGCCTCCTGAAATTGTAAGTTTAGCTAATACGATTTTATTTCACCCATTAAAAGTGAGTGTCACTCCAGTATCCTCTACAGTAGACATCATTGAACAATCGGTTTATTTTGTAGATAAAGTAAATAAAAATAGTTTACTGATTGAACTTTTAAAAAACACCGCTATTAAAACCGCTTTGGTATTTACAAGA
>CANHLZ010000036.1 GCA_947461595.1 Bacteroidota bacterium
CAAGCAGATGGACAAATGAAAACAGGACGTGACATTGCCATTGCTACTTTATTGGGCGCTGAAGAATGGGGTGTTGCTACTGCAGCTTTAATAGTAGAAGGTTGTATCATGATGCGTAAGTGTCATATGAATACTTGTCCTGTGGGTGTAGCCACCCAAGATCCTGAATTACGTAAGCGTTTTACAGGTGACCCAGATCATGTAGTTCACTTTTTTGAATTCATTACACAGGAACTTCGTGAAATAATGGCTGAATTGGGTTATCGAACGATCAATGAAATGGTGGGTCAAGTAGATGCATTGACCATGCGTGAAAATATTACCCATTGGAAATACAAGAATTTAGATTTAAGTGATGTATTGTATAAGGAACCTGCCGAACCAGGTGTGGGATTATACCAAACAGAAACACAGGATCATTTGATGAGCGATGTGTTGGATTGGAAATTATTGGCTGCCGCAAAACCAGCTATTGATAGTAAACAAAAAGTAAGTGCTCAATTTGAAATAAAAAATACCGACCGTACTACTGGAACCATTGTTTCTAATGAAATAACTAAAGTATATAAAGCAGAAGGCTTACCAGAAGACACCCTTCATTTTAAATTTACAGGGACTGCTGGTCAAAGCTTTGGTGCTTTCAATACCAAAGGAGTGACTTTAGAATTAGAAGGAGATGCCAATGATTATTTTGGCAAAGGATTAAGCGGTGCCCAATTAATAGTGTACCCCGATAAAAAAGCAACATTTGTACCCGAAGAAAATATCATCATTGGCAATGTTGCTTTTTATGGCGCTACGAGTGGCACTGCCTATATTAGAGGAAAAGCCGGCGAAAGATTTGCCGTTAGAAATTCAGGAGCGACCGTTGTAGTAGAAGGTATTGGAGATCATGGTTGTGAATACATGACCGGAGGCACTGCAATTATCTTAGGCGCAACAGGTAGAAATTTTGCAGCGGGCATGAGTGGTGGTATTGCCTATGTATATGATGTACAAAATAATTTCGAATTGATGTGTAATAAAGAAATGGTCGAATTGGAATCAACAGATAAGGAAGACCAACTTTTGTTAAAGAAATTAATTCAACAACATTTTGAGAAGACAGGTAGTGCCGTAGCTAAATTTATTTTGGCCGATTTTGACAATCAATTGAAACATATTGTTAAAGTATTTCCTAGTGATTATAAAAAGGCATTGCAAAAACAAAAAGCAAAATTAACTACCGTAAAATAATTTATAACTATTTTTTTTGAATATTAACTATGGGCAAGCCAACTGGATTTAAAGAATTTACGAGAGAACTACCTTCTAAATTATTGGTGAAGGATAGAAAAAAGAACTATAAAGAGTTTGTCTCTTTATTGCCTGAACAAAAATTGAATGAACAATCTGCGCGTTGCATGAATTGCGGCGTACCCTTTTGTCATAGCGGCTGTCCTTTAGGCAATATAATTCCAGAGTTCAATGATGCAGTGTATCGCAAAGAATGGAAAGACGCTTACGAAATTTTAATTTCCACCAATAATTTTCCTGAGTTTACTGGAAGAATCTGTCCTGCGCCTTGCGAGAGTGCTTGTGTATTGGGCATTAACCAGCCTGCTGTTACCATTGAAGAAATTGAAAAACATATTATTGAAATAGCTTTTGAAAAGGGTTTTGTAAAGCCACGTAAACCCAATGTAAGAACAGGCAAAAAAGTAGCGGTGATCGGATCTGGTCCTGCAGGTTTAGCTACTGCTGCTCAGTTAAACTATGCTGGACATGAAGTAACTGTTTATGAAAGAGATCCCAAACCAGGGGGTTTATTGCGTTTTGGTATTCCCGATTTTAAATTAGAAAAAACAGTAGTAGAGCGACGTATAAAAGTTTTAGAAGAGGAAGGCGTTCAATTTATATGCAACGCCTATGTAGGTGTTAATATTAGAGTTAACGACATTATGCGCGATTATCACTCAGTTGTGCTAGCAGGTGGATCTACTATACCAAGAGACTTAACTATCCCAGGAAGAGATTTAAAAGGAGTTCATTATGCTATGGAATTCCTAAAACAACAAAATAAAAGAGTTAGTGAAATAACAATAGATGAAGCTGAAATTATGGCTACTAAAAAGAATGTAGTAGTGATTGGAGGTGGAGATACCGGAAGTGATTGTGTTGGAACCTCCAATAGACATTTAGCAAAATCAGTGACTCAATTTGAATTATTACCGAAGCCTCCAGAAAGTAGAGCCAATTATATGCCTTGGCCAACCTACCCTATGTTATTAAAAACAACTACTTCACATGAAGAAGGTGCAGAAAGAATTTGGGGTGTTGCCACAAAAGCATTTATCGGTGATGAAAAAGGAAATTTAAAAGCTTTACAAATAGTTGACTTAGAATGGACCAATGCCAATGATGGAAGACCAAGTAAGTTTACCGAAAAAGCGGGTAGCGAAAAAGAAATCCCTTGCGAATTGGCTTTGTTGGCCATGGGATTTTTACATGCTGAACCCACTGGCCTTTTAGATGAATTAGGTGTTGAATTAGATGAAAGAGGAAACGTAAAAGCTACAGAACAAGCTTATCAAACCAATATTGCCAAAGTTTTTACAGCTGGCGACATGCGCAGAGGTCAATCATTAGTTGTTTGGGCAATTAGTGAAGGTCGTGAGTGTGCCCGCAAAGTTGATATTTTCTTAACTGGCTCTTCTTTATTAGAATCAAAGGATAGCAGTCTATTTTTCCAGCAGGGTTAATTCAACAAATTTCTTGAAATCACCTTCCTTTTTAAATAAATGGCCAGAATTATTTAAGTTTTTTTCCACACACATTATTTATAATTAATTAGATTTAAGCGCTAATAATCAATCCTATTAAGGCTTTTAAGTATAAAATTGTTTTTTCACATCATATTATATTTATTTATATATTAATATTATGCCTAAGAAATATTAATTATTATGTATTTTTAGCAAATAAATGATATATCTAATTATTTTATAATACTAAACACTAAATTCATGAAAAATCAAGTAGTACAAAAATTTGCTCCTTTTGTTCTTTTGCTAATTGTAGCCGTTATCGCTTTATTTGTCCCACAACTACCAAGCTTTCAGGGTGACGCATCAACCTATAGTGGTGCAGATATTGCATGGATATTAGTGGCCACCGCATTAGTATTTATTATGACTCCGGGTTTAGCCTTCTTCTACGGTGGTATGGTACATCGCAAAAACATTATCTCTACCATGATAAAAAGTATTGTTTCTGCAGGTATTGTTTCTGTAATATGGGTAAGCTTTGGATACAGCTTAAGCTTTGGCGAAAGCATCAACGGTATCATTGGCAATCCAATGACCCATTTATTCTTTAAAGGTGTAGTTAATGGTGCTCCTGCCTTACAAGGTGGTGCTGCAATGACCATACCCTTATTATTGTTTGCACTATTTCAATTAATGTTTGCCATTATCACACCAGGCTTAGTAGTAGGTGCTGTTGCCGAACGTATCAAATTCACTTCATACATATTATTCATTGTCTTATTTATCATCCTTGTATATGCCCCATTAGCGCATTGGTCTTGGCATCCAGAAGGATTTTTATTTAAAATGGGGGCACTCGATTTCGCAGGTGGAACAGTTGTACATATAAGTGCAGGTTGTGCAGCCTTAGCGGGCGCCATTGTTTTAAAATCACGTCGATCTAAATTAGAACAACAAGAAATTCCTCCAGCAAATATTCCTTATGTATTAATAGGCACTGGATTACTTTGGTTTGGTTGGTTTGGATTTAATGCTGGTTCTGCATTAGGTGCCAATAGCTTAGCAGTAAATGCTTTTGCAACTACTAATACCGCAGCTGCTGCTGCAGGTTTAGCCTGGATGTTCTTTGACGTAATGAAAGGTAGAAAACCTTCTGTACTTGGATTTTGTATTGGAGCAGTCGTTGGCCTAGTAGCCATTACCCCTGCTGCAGGATTTGTAGGCATTCCTCAAAGTATATTTATAGGAATGATTGCTGCAATTATTTCTAATGTAGCTAGTCATGTATTTAAATTGTCTAGGGTAGATGATACATTAGATGTATTCCCATGTCATGGTATTGGCGGAATGGTGGGCATGTTAATGACGGGTATTTTTGCCTCTAAAGCAGTGAATGCTGGCGGGAATGACGGTTTATTTTACGGCAACCCTGCTTTCTTCTTCACCCAATTAAAAGCTATGCTCATTGTAGTGACTTATAGCTTTACAGTCTCTTATTTGATATTCAAATTGATAAGCATTATTATGCCTTTACGAGTGACTGAAGAAGATGAAGAATTAGGCTTAGATGCCACTCAGCATGATGAAAAATATGGTAGAAATCCCCTAAAGGCCTAGTTTATAAGTGTTTTCTAGATATTAGGAAAGCAAGGCAAAGGCCCGAATCAAATTTCGGGCCTTTTTTATTATATTAGTGCCACATGAAAATAATACTAAAAGTCCTACAACTTATTTACTGCCTTTATGCCATTATTTTATTTGCAACACTTACCATCCTTTCAGTGACTGCAATGTTTTTGGTACTACCCTTTGGAAAAGACAAATTGAGCGATAACGTATATATAATATGTCGTTACTGGGGTAAAATTTTATATTTTTTCATGGGCATTCGTCATGCCGAAATTTTTGAAGCCGCCCACGATTTTAATAGCCCCCATATTTTTGTAGGAAATCATAATTCTTATATGGACATCCCTTCCATTGTGCAACTAAAACATCAACCTATTAGACCCTTGGCTAAATTCGAGTCTTCGCAAATTCCATTGTTTGGATTAATCTATCGACATGCAGTGGTAATGGTAGACAGAAGCGACCCCGAAAAAAGAGCACAAAGTCTTCGTAATTTGAAAGCTGCCTTAGAAAAACATATTTCCATTTTCATTTTTCCTGAAGGCACTTTTAGTATGACTGAAGACTACCCTTTAAAATCATTTTATAATGGGGCATTTAAATTAGCTATTGAAATGAATATTCCCATTCAACCAATTCTTTTAGTGGATTCTATTGATCGAATGCATTTTAGTAGTGCATTTTCACTTACCCCAGGGAAACATAGAGTAATTTATTTAGAAACTGTGCAAGTAAGTGGTTACACTCTAGATCAAATGGATGCATTAAAAGACCGTGTTTTCAAACTAATGGAAGAAGGCATGAGAAGATATAGAAAGTATCCAAAATCATAGTGTATTTTTACACCCCATAAGATGTACGCCGAAATTATCATACCCTTAGCGCTTCCTAAAAATTATACTTGGATGATTCCCGAATCCATGCAGTCGGAATTAATGCTGGGCATGCGCGTCGAAGTCATGTTGGGTGCCAATAAAAGATACGCGGGCATTGTTAAAAAAATAATTGCTGAAAAACCATTAGATTTTAATCCAAAACCCATTTTATCTATACTTGACGATCAACCCATCCTCTACCCTCATCAAATGGCCTTATGGGAATGGATGGCTCAGTATTATATGTGCACAGAAGGCGAAGTTATGCAAGCTGCCATTCCTAGCCATTTAAAAATTTCTAGTGAAAGCGTTTTTATTTTAAATGAAGCACACGTTAATGACGGAAAAAATTTAAGTGATGCCGAATATATTATTAGCGAGGCTTTGGAAATTAGAAAAGCATTAAGTTTACTTGAAATTCAAAAACTTCTAGATAAAAAATCGGTCTACCCTGTCATTAACAAACTTATTCAAAAAGGAATTTGTTTTGTTCAAGAAAATATGAAGGATAAATATAAAATAAAAGAAGAAACCTTTATTTTATTGCACCCCGATTATAAAAATGAAGCAGCATTAGAAGCCTTATTGAACGATTGGACCAGAGCACCTAAACAATTAGAACTATTGCTTGCTTTTTTACACTATGAAAAAAAGGAAGGAGAGGTTAGACAAAAAGAAATGCTCGAAAAATCTGGCGCTACGAGTGCCCAATTAAAAGCATTAATTGACAAAGGTGTATTGATAGCCGAAAAAAGAAAAAAAGACCGATTCCAAACAGATCCTTCCCAAGGCAATCAAGATTTCCATAAATTATCTGATCAACAATTAGCTGCCTTTAATTCTATAACAAAACAACTAGCCTCCCATCCCGTTCATTTATTGCATGGCATTACGGGCAGTGGTAAAACTCAAATTTACGTTGCCCTAATCAAGGTAGCCATCCAACAAAATAAACAAGCATTATACCTATTACCTGAAATTGCTTTAACTGCTCAAATGATTCGACGTTTAAAACAGTATTTCGGTGGAAGTATTGCTATCTATCATTCAAAATTTAATCCCAATGAAAGGGTAGAAATTTGGAATAAAGTTAAAACGGGCGAAATAAAAATTGTCTTAGGCGCTAGGTCGGCCTTATTCCTGCCCTTTAAAAATTTATCGCTTATAATTATTGACGAAGAACACGACCCCTCCTATAAACAACAGGAGCCAGCGCCAAGATACCAAGCTAGAGATACGGCCATTTATTACGCTAATCAAATAAATGCCAAAGTAGTATTAGGCTCCGCTACCCCTTCGGTGGAAACCTATTACAACGCCCTGTCTAAAAAATATGGTTATACCTATTTAAGTGAGCGCTTTAAACAAGCCGCACTGCCTACCATTCAATTAATTGATACTAAAAAACAGCCTGCAGGTACGGCTATTTTAACTCCAGAATTATTGGCTTCAATAAAGAAGACCATTGACAATAAAAAGCAAGTCATCTTATTTCAAAACCGACGTGGCTATGCCCCCTATTTAATTTGTGAAACCTGTGGATGGATTCCACATTGCGAACACTGCGATGTAACCCTTACTTACCATAAAGCTAAAAATGTTTTATCCTGTCATTACTGTGGTGCCAGTTATCCTATAGTGAATACTTGTAAAGCTTGCGGGAAACAGCATTTTAAACAGAAGAGTTTTGGAACAGAACAAATTGAAGAAAAATTAAACCAGAGTCTGCCAGGTATTGTTGTAGCAAGAATGGACTTAGACAATGTGAAAGGTAAAAACGAACATGACCAATTGATTCAACAATTTGAACAAAAACAAATTGATATTTTAGTAGGCACCCAAATGGTTGTCAAAGGATTGGACTTTGAAAACGTAGACTTAGTAGGCATTGTGGATGCAGATAGCTTACTTAATTTTAATCATTATAGAGTCAATGAAAGAGCCTTTCAAATGATGGAACAAGTAAGTGGCAGAGCAGGCAGAACCAATGATCAAGGAAAAGTAATCATACAAGTAAGTCAAATGCAACATCCCATTGTGCAATTGGTACAAAAACATGACTATTTTGGATTTTATGAATTTGAAATTCAGAATAGAAAGCACTTTGCCTATCCCCCCTTTAGTAGATTAGTAAGTTTATTATTTAAACATAAAGAAAATAATATTGCAGAAGAAGCCATTAATCACTTTTTTCAATCGCTTAGCCCAGCTATACAAAAAACAGTATTAGGTCCTGCTCAGCCAATCGTTAATCGGGTAAGAAATAAATACATTTGGGAACTAGCAGTAAAAGTTGCTAAACAACCAGAATCATTACAAATGGCTAAAAAACAATTATTACATTATATTCGCTTATTGCAAGTTCACCCTAGATATAAATCTGTACAAATTATAATTGACATTGACCCAAACTAACCCAATGAGACTAGAGGAAAATATATCACTTAAGCAGTATACCACTTTCGGGTGTAATGAAACGGGGCGCTACTTTACAAACATAAAAAAGACAGAGGAAGTCATAGAAGCCATTACTTGGTGCAAAGAAAAACAATTACCTTATTTAGTTTTAGGTACAGGAAGCAATATATTATTTACAAAACCATTTGAAGGCTTAATTCTAAAAATGGGAATCATAGGGATTAATAAAACAAATGAAACAGCCACTGAGGTTTTTTTAAGTGTGGGCGCAGGCGAGAACTGGCATCATTTTGTAAGCTACTGTGTACAAAAAGGCTGGGGAGGTATTGAAAATTTAAGTTTAATCCCTGGCACCGTTGGCGCAAGCCCCATTCAGAATATTGGAGCTTATGGCGTTGAAGTACAAGAATCTATTGAATCTGTTACTGCTTTAGATACCCAAACCAATCATTGGGTCACCTTAAGCAATAGCGAATGTACTTTTGGCTATAGAAATAGCCTTTTTAAAAAAGAAAAAAATAGATACTTAATTACAGCTGTGCAATTTATTTTGAAAAAACAACCTCAATTAAGAACCGAATATGGGAGTATCAAAGAAATATTACATGAAAAAAATATAAAAAATCCAAGCTTAGCTGATTTATCCAATGCTATTGTACAAATCAGAACTTCTAAATTACCCGATCCTTCTCAATTGGGAAACGCTGGTAGCTTTTTTAAAAATCCTTCTTTAAGTAAAACAAATTTTGAAGAATTAAAAAATAATTTCCCCGAATTGATTGCCTACCCCATTTCAGATGATACCTATAAACTAGCAGCCGGTTGGTTAATAGAAAATTGTGGTTGGAAAGGGGCTCGAAAAGGAAATGTAGGTTGTTATGATAAACAATCTTTAGTAATTGTTAACTATGGCCAAGCAACCGGTAAAGAAATTTATGACTTCTCTGAAGAAATTATACAATCAGTTCTAACAAAATTTAATATTGTATTAGAACGGGAAGTGAATATTCTTTAATTAATACAAAACAATCACATCGCTTCTACGGTTTTTTGCCCTTCCTGGAACCGTTTTATTATCCCCTATCGGCCTTGTATCCGCATATCCTGCAGTGGTTACCCTTTTAATAGCTATCCCCTTTTTAATTAAATACGCACTTACTGTCAATGCTCTTTGTTCAGATAGTTTCTGATTGATCTTTAAGGTACCTGTATTATCGGTATGTCCTCCTATTGCCAATGACATATTAGGGTAGGCATTCATCACAAGCACAATAGAATCCAAACCTGCAAGCAATTGTTTATTTAATATTGTTTTTCCAGAAGCAAATTTAAGATTAGAAGCAAAACGATCAATCAGTGATTGTAAATTGGCACAACCGTGATTGCCCATAATACCAGCGACTGTTGGGCAATTGTCTTCCTCATCATTAATTCCGTCTTTATCCGTATCAGGTATGGGGCAACCTTGATAACGATCTAACCCTTTTTCATTAAGACATTTGTCTTGCTCGTCATTGATACCGTCCTTATCTTTATCTGGTATTGGGCAACCATGGTACTTCAATGGACCTACTGCATTTGGACATTGGTCGTTTTCATCATTCACTCCATCATCATCCGAATCTGGAACTGGGCAACCATGATATTTAACTAACCCTGATTGATTAGGGCAGTCATCTGCATCGCCTGATACACCGTCATTGTCCGCATCAGCAGCAACAGGCGCCTCAGGTATCATGACTGGTTTTTTATTTTTTAACTTTAAAGGATAAGTATAACTAATGGAATGAGCAAAATGCATTTTTGTCAATGGAGAAAGTTCAGCTCTATAGGTGCTTGAAATATTTATAAATGAACCTTGATTGGCTTTTAATTGTATACCACCGCCAAAAGGAACATAAGCAGTATAATAAGAACCATGATCAGTTGCAAAACCAACACCTCCAGTTAAATAGGGTACCACCTTCTTATCATCTGTTCGAAGTTTAAGATTCAAATTGGCATCTATTGCAAAATAGTATTGATTGGTTTTTGCTTGTGGAATTAATTTTGAAACATAAAATGGATACTTTAAAGATGCTACATCAAGATTCACCATCGCATCTAAATGAGTATTGATTCCTTTAAAAAATTGTAAGCCGAAATAAGGCACTGTTTTACTTAAATTATCGGTACCATTGGTTTTTTTAAAATCCAAAATGCCCATTTTAAAGCCAATCGAAGACCCCTTTTTTGTTGCCGTATCTTGCGCATTACCTAATATAAAAAAAGTAGAAGCCGTTAGTATCAAAATTGCTTTTTTCATGAGACCAATGAATGTTTAATTGAATACGAATTTAAGGTAATTCCTTGAAACTCTAAGGGCGTTTTGGGTTGGACTTTGAATAACCAATGCCATCCACAACCACTCGCTCTATTCCTATTGACTTTATTTTTATCCTTTTAGAGGCCGCCTGACTTAAGTCTATAATTCTTCCCTTTCTTAACATATTGGGATGCATACGATCATTGATTCGCACTAGCACCGATCTGCCATTGCGTAAATTGGTTACCCTAACTATACTATTTAACTTATAAATATTACTGGCTGCAGTATACTTTCGATTTAAAAACACCTCTCCTGTTGCGGTTAACGTACTATCTAAATTTGTGCTATAAAAACTTGCTATCCCGGTCACATGATTTATTTCTATTTTAATACGATGGGTATCGATTTTTTTATGATGTTTGAAAATATAATTACTATCCAGTAAATTCTCCGATGCTAAATTATTATTTAGATACAAATGTTGAGCAAAAGAAAAAATTGGAAATAACAAGATCCCCAAAAAGATACTTTTCAAAGTCATTGTTTTCTGATTTAGGAAATAGATTCTACGCTTACTACGCTATCCATATTTAAAGCACCATAAATATGAGGGAATAACTCATCTAAATCATGAGCCAATTCAAATAAAACGGGTCTTTGTACTTTTTCTTTTTCAATTTTAAGTTGAACCAACCCTTTTTGACCTTTATAAAAACGATCTAATACCCCTGGTATTTGTTTTTCGATAGAGCAATGTATAAATCCATCTTGCTCGTAATTAACTGGCTTGTATTCGTTCTTTAATTTTGCCTGTTCCCATTCTAGCTTTGTCGTAATATGATATATGTATTCGCTTTCCATAACTTATTATTTTTTAATAATTCTTGGAATTTTTTGATCAATTAACATTAAATCTGCTAGTACTATTGCGGTGACCGCCTCTAACACCACTGGCACTCTTAGTGCAATGCATAAATCGTGTCTGCCTTTTACAGAAAATGGCTCTTGTTCATTGGTCTCCCAATTCAAGGTGGTTTGTTCTTTAGGAGTGGAAGAAGTTGGCTTCACGGCAATTCTAAATACTAAATCATTCCCGTTGGTATAGCCCCCAACCACACCGCCAGCATGATTGGTTTTAGTTTTACCAGTAGCATCTACTATGGCATCGTTGTGCTCCACACCAAACATAGTTGCCGCAGCAAATCCTGTCCCAAATTCAATACCTCTAATAGCTGGAATAGCAAACACAGCATGGCTGATTAAAGATTCTACTGAATTAAAAAAATGCTCGCCTAATCCAATAGGCAACCCTTTCACCACACATTCTACTATTCCTCCCACACTGTCTTTATTGTCAATGGCTTTTTGTATTCCTTTTTCTACATTGGCTTCTCCGCCAATACTCACTATACTTGATTTAACTTCTATGCCTTTTAAAATACGTTTTGCAACAACCCCTGCTCCTACCAATGCAGCAGTCAATCTTCCGCTAAAATGTCCGCCTCCTCTGTAATCTTCAAAGCCTGCAAATTTATAGTGCGCTGTAAAATCGGCATGCCCTGGTCTTGGCACCGCTCTTTGTTTTTCATAATCACCACTTCTGGTATTGTTGTTTTCAAACAGCATCATAATGGGTGCCCCAGTAGTCAGTCCGTTAAATAAACCAGACTTAATAATAGGAATATCATCCTCCTGCCTTGGGGTAGTTCCTTTTTGCTGACCACCTTTACGGCGCTCCATATCCTCTACAAAATCAGCTACTTGCAAAGGCAAGCCAGCAGGACAACCATCAATGGTAATGCCCACGCAAGCACCATGCGATTCGCCAAATATTTGTACATTAAATAAAGTTCCAAATCTATTCATAATTAATAACGTTATTACAAGGTAAGAAATTTATTGTATATCTACTTTCGCACCCAATTGCTGAAGGTGTGTGAAGAAATCGGTATAAGATTTATTAATAGCTTCTGCTTCTGTTATTTCTACAGGACCATTAGCCACTAAAGCAGCCACCCCACAGGCCATGGCGATGCGATGATCATGTTGCGAAAAAACCTTTGCAGATTGGATAAAAGCACCTCCATGAATTTTCATACTATCCCCTTCTAAATCAATCCTTACTCCCAATTTAGCAAACTCAGTTTGTAAAGTGATGCCTCTATCACTTTCTTTATGAGCCAATCTACTCACTCCTTTTATTTCAGTAACCCCTTTACAAATAGCTGCTAAAGCTACCAATGGTGGAAACAAATCTGGACAGTCAGTGGCATCAAAATTAAATGCAGCTAATTTAGATTTAGCAGATGCCCCCAATTCAGTAATCGACCCAATAACTATTCCGTCATCTTGTATGGTTATACTTGCCTGCGCACTTTTTAAAGCAGTCATTATTTTTTTATCCGCTTGTGTAGAAGCTAATTGCAATCCCTTCACTTTAATGGGACCAGCAATGGCTCCTGCTACCAATAAAAAAGCAGCTCCACTCCAATCACCTTCTACTGTATATTCAATCACTGATTTCAATGGCGCATGTTCAGAAAATCGAAAACTTTCATAGTTGGTATGTTGCACATTCCATCCAAAAGTATTCAATACCGCTAAGGTTAAATCGATATAAGGTTTACTTTTCAAATCCAACACCTTTATTTCAACATCATAGTTATCTCTAGCGGCATAAGCCATTAACAAGCCAGTTAAAAACTGAGAACTTAATGACCCATCCACTATTATAGATGCAGGTTGTAAAGGACCTTTTATTTGTATAGGTAAAAAACCTTTGTTCGAATTAATTTGAATGCCTAATGATGGAAAAATTTCATCAAAAAAATGCATCGGTCTTTTGACCAAACTTCCTTCCCCTTCAATGGTGATAGATTGATCCCCTAATGCAGCTATAGGTGTAAACATTCTTATACCTAATCCACTTTCGCCACAATTCATAGCTGGCCCAATGGGCTTTACCCCTTTTGAGGTAACAGTTACAATTGATTGCCTAGTATTATTATTTACTATTTCACTTGCTTCTACTAAAGCTCCTAATTTTTGAATAACATCGATGGCTGCCGTATCATCATTAGAATGTCCTGGGTTGTGTATAATTGTTTTACCTATATGTAGTAAGGCAGCAGCACAAGCGCGCTGCATACTACTTTTGCTTGCTGGAGCTACTTGTTCTCCTTGTAATTTAGATGGATATACAATTGCGATCATCTTAAGAATACAACTTTATTAATTTTTCTAATGATTTCATCGGCACCGTTTCATACACCGCTTGCCCCATTTTTTTTAATAAAACATATTGCATGCCTGCGGTGGCTTTTTTCTTATCTTTTTGCATGATCTGCATCGCATGCTCAATATTAAAATGCATGCTAGTAGGTAGCCCATATTTTTTTAAGGTATCTACCAATAAACCTGTTTCATTAAAGCCAAGTAGAACTTGTGAAATTTTACTGGCATACACCATCCCAATACTAATGGCATGACCATGCAATAATACATGTTCGTTTTCGATAGCGTGCCCCAAAGTATGTCCAAAATTGAGCAACTTCCGATCTCCTTTTTCAAACTCATCTTTCTGCACCACTTTTACTTTTATTTGAACATTTTTTTCAATCAAAGTAGCCAATGATTTTTTATCTTTTTGATAAAAGGCCAAATTTCGACTGGCCAACACCTTCATTAACTTAGCATCCTTAATGGCTGCATGTTTTATAATTTCAGCAAACCCATTTTCCCATTGATGAACAGGTAATGTTTTTAAAAAATCTAAATCGTATAACAAAAAAGAAGGTTGCCTAATTAAACCTACCATATTTTTATACAAGCCTACATCAATTCCATTTTTTCCACCAATAGATGCGTCCACCATGGCTAAGATGGTAGTAGGCACAAAGCCCACCGCAACACCCCGCATATAGACGCCCGCTACAAAGCCCACCATATCAGTTACGACACCGCCGCCAACGCCAATTAAGACTGCTTGCCTTGTGGCACCGAAATTAAGT
The DNA here is from genome assembly GCA_947461595.1 of Bacteroidota bacterium. Classification (GTDB taxonomy): domain Bacteria; phylum Bacteroidota; class Bacteroidia; order Chitinophagales; family Chitinophagaceae; genus Sediminibacterium. Next base: position 13,988 of record CANHLZ010000036.1, read on the forward strand.
AAGGCGTCTATAATGAAATCGACTGTTGCTTGATGCTTATGCTCTTCCCCAGAAGGTATAACAATGGTTTTTTTTCCTTTAAATTTATTTTCATGTAAAGCATATACATTTTCATCTGTAATAAAAAAAGCATTGGTTTTGTCTACCATTTTATCAATAGCAGCAAACCTGCCATCTAATACAAATGACACGGTATTTTTTGAAAATTTAACCTTCCAGGTTTTCATTGTCTTACACTTTAAAAAATAAGGTTATTGCCAAAGGTTTCAATTTGAATTGAGGTCCCTTAACTATTTATTCATTATTTTATTTTGATGATTGATACTTTCCATATGCACTGCATCCATATATTTGGTAATAAAGTCTTCGCTTAAACCTACTTTACTTCCTTTACCTACTGCACGCTCTAAAATTTCGTTCCAACGATTGGTTTGTAAAATGGTAATATCATTGTTCTTTTTATATTCCCCAATTTTTTCAGCCACTTTCATACGAGTTGACAATACTTGTAACAACTCATCATCTAATTGATTGATTTGCTGACGTAATTTTTCCAAAGCGGCATGATATTCCTCAGAAGCAACATCTTCTTTTCTCCAACGGATGGCTTCTAACATAGTTTTTAAAACTTCAGGGGTTATTTGTTGTTTCGCATCACTCCAAGCATTGTCCGGATCAATGTGCGACTCAATAATTAAACCATCAAAGTCTAAGTCCATGGCTTGTTGGGCTACATCTTGTAGAATATCACGACGTCCACATATATGTGAAGGATCATTGATCATTGGAATGCCAGGATAACGACGCTTCATTTCGATAGCCAAATGCCACATAGGTGCATTTCTATATTCTGTATTTCCATAGGAACTAAATCCGCGATGAATTAATCCCAATTCTTCGATACCCGCTTTGGCAATACGCTCCATACCACCAATCCATAATTCTAAATCTGGATTGATTGGATTTTTGATTAACACAGGAACTTTTACCCCTTTTAAAGCATCCGCAATTTCTTGTACGCTAAATGGATTCACTGTAGTACGTGCGCCTACCCATAATACATCTACATCAAAATGCAAGGCATCTTCTACTTGTTTAGCAGTAGCAACTTCTACCGCAATAGGTAAGCCTGTTTCTTTTTTTGCTTGTTGCATCCAAGGCAAACCCTTGGTTCCAATGCCTTCAAAACTTCCTGGTCTTGTTCTAGGCTTCCAAATACCTGCACGCATAATGTCTACTTTGCCAGTAGCTGCCAATCTTATCGCAGTTTGCATCACTTGCTCTTCTGTCTCTGCACTGCAAGGTCCTGAGATGATCAAGGGTGATTTTTTTAATAAAATGCTTACTTTTTGTTGTTGTTCAGTTAAGTCTCCCATTTTTCCCAATTTTTATATTTATAAATTTATTTTATTCC
>CANHLZ010000037.1 GCA_947461595.1 Bacteroidota bacterium
CCCGTACGGCAGTTTAGCAAACTACTGATTTCAGCCACTCATCCACCTCTCCTCCAAAACCTCTTTCGAGGGCTGCAAAAATAAGCAGCTTGGCCTTAAATACCTAAAAAAAGTCCGGAATAAACTCAAATAAAGTTCGTTCCGGACCAGAATATTGTTAATTGATAATTTGAAGTCTAAAAAGGGCTTCTTACATGGCTGCCAACTGCACTTTCTGAGTTAGCTCCATAACGTTTTCTCTGAACATGGAGTCGGTATCCATTAGATCCTTTACGGTTTGACAAGAGTGTATTACCGTGGTATGATCACGTCCGCCAAAATGCTCTCCAATAGTTTTTAATGAGTTCTTGGTAAATGCTTTTGCTAAGTACATTGTAATTTGACGTGCTTGTACAATTTCACGCTTACGTGTTTTTTGCAACAACTTATCATAAGGCACTTCGAAGAATTCACATACCATTTTTTGAATGGCATCAATCGTAATTTCCTTACTGCTTGTTTTAACAAAATTGCGCAATACTTTCTTAGCTAACTCAACATCAATTTCTTTTTTATTCAAAGAAGATTGTGCTAACAAGGATATCAATGCCCCTTCTAATTCTCTCACATTGGTATTGATATTGTAAGCCACGTATTTCACTACTTCTTTAGGCATTTCCAAACCATCTGCTTTCATTTTCTTCTCCAAGATTTCAATACGAGTATCGTAATCTGGCACTTGTATATCTGCACTTAATCCCCAACGGAAACGACTTAATAAACGCTCTTGTAATCCTTCTAAATCTTTAGGCGCTTTATCGGATGTTAATACCAATTGTTTGCCACTTTGATGCAAGTGATTAAAAATAGCGAAGAATGCATCCTGCGATTTTTCTGCTCTGTTAAAAAATTGTACATCATCAATAATCAAAACATCTATCAATTGATAAAAATGTATAAAGTCATTAATGGCATTATTGCGACTATGATCCTGAAACTGATTGATGAATTTTTCCGAACTCACATACAAAACCACCTTATTTGGATGAATGCGTTTTACGTCATTTCCTATGGCTTGCGCTAAATGTGTTTTTCCTAATCCAACCCCTCCGTAAATAACTAATGGATTAAAGGAATTGGCCCCTGGTTTTTCGGCCACTGTTTTACCAGCTCGGCGCGCTACCCTATTACAATCTCCTTCAATAAAGGAGTCAAAAAGGTAATTATGGTTTAATTGGGGGTCAATTTGCATTTTTTTCAACCCTGGAATCACAAATGGATTCTTAACTGGGTTGTCAATCACCAACGGGAAGTTCATCTCGTTGTTATTGTAGGTTTTCATACCGCTGGCCGGAACATCCATGGAACCTTTTTTGTTGTTCCCACTATCCACCATGATACGATATTCTAATCTAGCTTCTTTTCCTAATTCGCGTTTTAAAGTCTTAGCTAAAAGGTTAACGTAATGTTCTTCGATGTATTCGTAAAAAAATTGGCTAGGAACTTGAATCATTAAAACGTTGTCTTTCAAATCAACCGGTTGAATTGGTTCGAACCATGTTTTAAAATGTTGCCATTCGACAATATCCTTAATGATTTTTAAGCAATTACTCCATATTAATTCTGCGCTCTTAGCCATCTTACTTTCTTGCTCTTTGTCTAATTATAAAAAAGGTACTAATTGGATTTCAACTCTGGATTAAGGAATTGTAAACCGGAATGCGAATATGACGACTTATTGTTGAAAAAAAAACTTTTTTATTTGGTTTTTTTTACAAGTCCCCAAAACCCTACAAACCCCTTGTTTCTTATCCCCTAATCAGGCGTTCAAGATATATCCTTTTTCTTAAAATCGGCTAGTTATCCACTTATTTTTTGAAGTATTTTTTAGTTACAAACTAATACTTATTTGCTTTAAGGACCTCCTATTTAGATTTCGCCTTTAAATACTACCTTTGCCCAATATAATCATAACTATGAGCTACGAATTAACCGGCAAGCTAATTGCCAAATACGAAATCATTCAGAGAAAAGAGACCTTTAAAACAAGGGAATTTGTGATTGAAAAGACCGATGACATCAATGGTAAAACCATCACGAATTACGTTAAATTTCAATGTGTTCAGGACCGTACTGCGATTCCTGACCGTTTTAACCTAGGCGATACCGTAAAAGTACTTTTTAATATAAAGGGGTCTAAATGGAATAAGGAAGGAAAGGATAATTATATTACCAATTTGGATGCATGGAGAATGGAAGCAGTTTCATTAGGTGGCAATACCGCCCCTACCGAAACAAGCACTTATTTTGATATCCCTGCCAATGAATCGGGCGACGATTTGCCTTTTTAGTTAATACCCCCCTATTGGGTATTACTATATTAATGAAAGCATTTTTTTAGGATAAACACCTAACCCATGCAAACCCATATTCAAATTAAACTTACGCCCTCAGAGGCGCTAGATAATAATGTACTTTTAAAGGCCATTAGCCAAATTACTGGCCAATCCAAAGAAGTTATTAAAGGCTATCATATACTTAAAAAGTCCATTGACGCCCGAAGCAGGCAACAAATTTGGGTCAATTTAAGCCTAAAGGTCTTTATAAATGAGCCCCCTGCCAATCGTTTTATTGAACCCCTCCATTTTCCTGTTTTACCCCCCTCTGCCAAAGAAGTCATTATTATAGGTGCTGGGCCGGCTGGTTTATTTGCCGCTATGGAATGCATTCAATTGGGACTGCGACCTATTGTGGTCGAAAGAGGTAAAGATGTCAGAGCAAGGAGACGTGATTTAGCAAAATTAAATAAAGAAGGCATTGTTAACCCCGAAAGCAATTATTGTTTCGGCGAAGGGGGCGCAGGCACTTATAGCGATGGAAAATTATATACCAGAAGTAATAAACGTGGAAGCATTGATAAAATATTGCGTTTGTTTTATCAGTTTGGTGCTGATGAAACTATATTATACGAAGCGCATCCACATATAGGAACCAATAAATTGCCACATATTATTACTGCGATGCGAGCACAAATTGAAGCATCGGGTGGTAAAGTTTTGTTTGAAAAAAAGTTAGTTGATTTTGTTATTGAAAAAGATCAAATCAAAGAAATTATTACGGCAGATGGAGATCGAATAAAAGCCAATGCGGTTATTTTAGCAACAGGTCATTCAGCTCGGGATATCTTTACTTTACTTTTTGAAAAAAATATTAGCATCGAAGCCAAACCCTTTGCATTAGGGGTGAGAGTAGAACATCCGCAAAAAATAATTGATGCCATACAATATCATTGCTTATTGCGTGATCCTAATTTACCTCCCGCTTCCTATAGCTTGGTAGAACAAGTTAGTGAAAGAGGCGTGTTTAGTTTTTGTATGTGCCCTGGTGGAATTATTGCCCCTGCTGCTACCGCGCCTGGAGAAATCGTAGTGAATGGATGGAGCCCAAGTAAAAGAGACAACCCTTATGCCAATAGTGGTATGGTGGTACAAATAGACATTCCTACTGCTGCAAAATTTTTAAAAAATAATAAAACTGCTTTACCAGAAGACCATCCGCTATTATTATTGGCTTTTCAGCAACAGGTGGAACAAGCATCTTTTGCATTAGGTGGTGGCTTACAAGTAGCCCCTGCAGCAAGACTAGTAGATTTTTGCACCAATCAGTTATCTAATTCCTTACCGGATGCCAGTTATTTACCTGGATTATTGGCAGCTCCTTTGCAAGAAGCTTTGCCTAATTTTGTACACAAAACATTACAAGAAGGTTTTAAAGCATTTGGAAAAAAGATGAAAGGCTATTATACCAATGATGCCATAGTGGTAGCTACAGAAAGTAGGACTTCTTCTCCCGTGCGAATTCCAAGAGAGGCCGATACTTTACATCATCCACAAATAAAAAATTTATACCCATGTGGCGAAGGTGCTGGTTATGCCGGTGGTATTGTAAGTGCTGCTATGGATGGACAAAAATTAGCCCAACAAATTGCATTAGGATATGGCATCTCCATTCCCAATAGTTGATAATTAATTTTCTGGCTTCTCTTTCTTACTTAATAATAAATCATCTTGAATTAAATGATTCAATTTAAAAGATTTTAATTCGGCTGATAAATTAGGAGAAATTTCACGGGTAGCAATTATAGGCTTCCCGGCATTTACCCATGCAGTATACCAAAAATCGGCAATCAAATTAGAAGAGGCAATTAATTGCGCATTAATAGTGGAACCCAATCCATTGGCATAGGCTTCTGCAAATTCCTTGGTATACATTTTGGTTTCTTTGCCATAACGCATTTGCGTTTTATATTTGGTCTCCGGCTTAAATTGTATAGACACTTCTTTTTCCACTGCCAACATTTCTGGAACTAAATTGGCTGCTTGACGAATATTTTCCCATAAAACTTCACTTGGATTTTTTAAGTAATTAGCTTTATGTGAATTGTATAATTGGTATTGGTCTATTCTTAATTCTGGTATGAAAGACTCCCACATACTATGCAATCCTTTTTGATTCGTAAGTTGTCCGTCATAATTGATTGTAGTATGCAAAGGCACATGCACATCGCCTATATAATGACCAATATCTGCTGCATAAAATAAAATACTGTCTTTATTTTTAGAACGAAACGCATTGGTTAGTTTATCCAATTCGCTAATTATTAAATAAGGCGCCCAACCATATTTTAACAAAGTATCTTGTGAATATTTTTTTACTGCATCTGCCCAATTTAATGGCATATTATTAGCTGCATTGGGGCCATAGGCTTCTAAATCAATAAAGTGTTTGGTTGCTTCCGACTTATCGGTGTTGCGTCTAATATCTGGACGGGGCGCATTGGCCACTAAATAATTTTGATCTTTATGAAAATAAGATTGCAATGGTTCTGGCAAACTATAAATAGCCAATTGATTAACGGTACGATGTATTAAAAAACCCCAGCTACTTAGGCCAAGGGCTAAAAAACATACTGCGATAAGAAAAAATGATTTCTTAATGAACATGGTGTCTAAATTTAGAACGAAGATAGCCTATTATCCCCTTAGAATATCGTTGTTGGATTTGTTTTTCCGCTCTTACTATATATTCTATAGGTTTCGGAAAAATGAATTTACTTTTGACTAATAAATTATAAAAGATGGATGCACTTTTAAGACTACAAAATTTAAAGAAATATTACGCTACTCAAAAAGCGGTGGATGATATAAGCTTTGATATTGAGAGAGGTAGTATTTTTGGATTGCTTGGCCCTAATGGAGCAGGCAAAACCACCCTTTTAAGAATGATCACGGGTATTTTTTACCCAGATAGTGGTGCCATTTTATTAGACGGCACGCCTTTTAATCCCATGGTGGACATAGAAAAAATTGGGTATATGCCAGAAGAGCGTGGCATGTACAAGAAAATGAAAATTGGAGAACAAGCTTTATACCTAGCGCAATTAAAAGGAATGTCTAAAGCAGATGCTACAGAAAAAATAAAGTATTGGTTTAAGAAGTTTGAGATGGAAAGTTGGTGGAATAAAAAAGTAGAAGATTTGAGTAAGGGAATGAGTCAAAAATTACAATTTGTAATAACAGTATTGCACGAACCCAAATTAATTATTTTAGATGAGCCTTTTAGTGGCTTAGATCCCTTAAACGCTAATTTAATTAAAGATGAAATTTATGCTTTAGCTAAAAAAGGGTCTACCATCATATTTAGCACCCACCGCATGGAACAAGTAGAAGAAATTTGCGACCATATTGTGCTAGTAAATTTAGGAAAGAAAATTTTAGACGGTACCGTAGCCAACATAAAGCAACAATTCAAAGAAAATATATTTTCTATTGAAACCGAAGCAGGAGTTAGCTTAACAGAGTCCCCCGCTTTTAGTATTGTTAGAAAAGAAGCTAGCAAAACATTGGTTAAAATTAACGAAGGTTTTCGACCCAATGATTTGTTACAACAATTAATTACGCAAAACACACAAGTGGTTGGCTTTAATGAATTATTGCCTTCGCTCAATGATATATTTATACATCTTGTCGAAGGCACGCAGGCTAACGCAAGAGCTTTTCAACCTATTCAAGAATAAAAAATAATTAAGATGAATAAGACTTGGCTTATTATACAAAGAGAATATTCTAGCAGAGTAAAAAACAAACGTTTTTTGATACTCACCTTTTTAACGCCTATATTAATTGTAGGGCTCATTGCTGCAACAACCTACTTTTCAATTACAGGTGTGGAGCATAGAAATATTGCTGTGATAGATCCCAATAATTTTATTAAAAACTCTTTAAAAAATACCAATCAAATTAATTTTAGCTTCCCCAATAATGTTGATTCTAATAATTACCAACAAAAAGGGTTTACTGATATATTAATAATACCAAAATTTGATAAAGACACTAAGACCGATTACATACTTAGGTCTAAAAAATCAATGGGCTTGATGCTACAAGAAAGCATAAGTACTAAAATAAATAGTGCCATTGAAGATCAAATGTTGCAGGATGCAGGCATCCAACAAGATATTTTAGATTCCATTCACAAAGCCTCTCAGTATTCGGAATTAAAAGCCTACGAAGATAAAGGAAGTACTAGTAAAGAAAGTAATGCAGGCTTGGCCATGGGTATTGGCTATGCCAGTGGGTTATTAATATATATTACCATGTTCATTTATGGCACTATGGTAATGCGCGGTGTGATGGAAGAAAAAACAAATCGTATAGCAGAAGTAATAATAAGTAGTGTTAAGCCTTTTGAGCTAATGATGGGAAAAATTATTGGTATTGGCGCTGTTGGACTTACTCAGTTTTTATTATGGATTATTTTAATCATTAGTTTGACGAGTGCTGCTGCCGGATTTTTGCCAGCAGATGTACAACAACAAGTAGCCACTTTACAGCAAAGTAATGGCCAAATGGCAGGCGGAATGATGCAAGCAAGCGAATCCGCCGTTAAAATATATAATATACAGCATACTATTTCTACTGCCAATTGGCCTTTAATAATAGGTTGCTTTATCTTTTATTTTATTGGTGGCTATTTATTTTATGCAGCGCTTTTCGCAGCAGTAGGAAGCACAGTCAACGAAGATCCTCAGGATGCACAAAGCTTAATGTTCCCTATCACCATGCCCCTTATATTTTCTTATGTAATTACAACCATGGTAACACAAAACCCCAATACGCCTATAGCTTTTTGGGCAAGCATTATTCCTTTTAGTTCGCCGATGGTGATGATGGCAAGAGTTGCCTACGGGGTTCCTAGTGCAGTGAGTTATTGGGAACTGGCTTTAAGCATGCTCACTTTAATTGCCGGATTTATTTTTACGACATGGTTGAGTGGCCGTATTTACCGAACAGGCATATTATTGTATGGCAAAAAAGTTACTTGGAAAATATTAATTAAATGGGCTTTTAAAAAAGCATAGCCCTTTAAGAACTACAAAGCAATTCTTATATTTATCCCCGCCCTGGTATTGGTAATAGGTGGTGAGGAGGAAATATAAGGGGTTGTTCTTCTTTGATCAAAGAAGAATTTCAAATTGATTTTGCTATTTAATACATAATCAATGGAAGGCTGAATCGTTACCTCTTTTTGACCTCCTGTTCCATAGGCCTCTTTTTGATCCAATCGGCTATTGCTATTGTAAACATCTCTAATAGACATATCAAATCTAAAAGTTAAGTCGTTATTTAATTTATTGTTGTTCATACCAGGAATAGTAAATGGAAGTTTTAAACCCTTTTTTCGATAGGCTGTTCCAAATACAAATTCAGTGCTATTGTTTTCGCTTAATTGATAATCTATTAAACTTAATGAAAGTATTCTGCTTTTTTTGTATTCAAAACGAAGAGACCATTGGGTAACCGTTGTTAAATTAATTCCTATTAAAGGTTCCATTCTTTCACTAATGGTAATATTAGGCACTAAGAAATAAGGAATGTAATTCTTACTAACGGTATCTAAAAAAGAAGGCGCATTCCTTCTGCCTGTATCTGCATACATCAGAGAACTTGTAAAGCCATTCATAGATAAGTTACTATTGTACCCATGCGTTAAAGTAATATTTGAAAATATATCTGATAGTAGTTTGGTTTTGGCAAGTCCATTGTATAAAACATTCCAATTGGGCTTTGGCAACATTCCAGAAAATGGATTGGACCTAATACTTGAATTGGATTGATTTAATAAAGATACTTTTTGTGGATCTTGTCCTGTATAGGCTGCAATAAATGCAGGAATTAAAACGTCTTGAGCATACTTACCATAGCCCACCGCATAGCCATCTTTGACCGCTTTATTTCCAATAGTATTCCAATAGTTATTATTGCCAGCTACACGCATAGAAATTTGTTGTCTGTAACTTTCAAATGCTTTAAACTGTGTAGAAATTACATTAGGATTATGCGTTGAAAAGAAAGTATTCAATGCCATATAACTAATACTAAAGCCTCCTGCCGATAAAGGGTTAGCATGGGTTGGATTGTTAAAGCCATTCAAAGCTGCATTGCTATTGGTATCTTTAAATAATTCAGAATAGTCCTTGCTAAAAGATTTGTTGACCAATACATCAATGATTAAAGATTTCACTGGTTCTAACATCATTCTAAATGAAAATTTTTGATCAAAGGTTTGTCTAAAAATCATATTAAAATTGGGATCTTTTTTAATATTACCATACAAGTGGTATTGATCATTGAGCCAATTAGAATCAGGCTGCCTTCCTAAAAACATATAATCGATAGTGGGTGATAATCCGGTTCCGGTTTTATTTAAAAATTCAACATTGCCATCATATCCTGGCAAACGACTATTAAAGCTTTCGGTATAATCGGCATTGGCCGTTTTTAACATGGTTAAGAATTGGGCAATTGTTTTTATCCCACCAGGAACATTTACTGGTTCATTGGCTTTTAATACTCTTTGCGCAATTCGTTCCTGCCTTCTCGCTTCTCTCCATTTTTTTAAAGTAGAGTCTCTTGCTTTACCCGTTTTGCCAGCCAAAGCCTCTGCTCTGGTCATTAAAATTTTAGTAGCTAAAGGATTGGTGACGGCTTGTTTAGGTTCTACCTTTTCATTGCTTATCGCTGCATTTAAGTATTTTGATTTTTTATACAGCGAAGTAAAATTAAACTGCGCAGTAGCTTGATAAGCTAATGAATTTTCTATTGTATTGCCCAGATGAACGGCTAGCCTACTTGCCCCTATCCAATTATAACTGGTCGACGCATTCACATTGGCTAATATCCAATTGGTCAATGGTAGTTTTGAAGTAGGAATATCATATCTAACCATTGCCCTTTGACTATACAAAGTATTTCTTCCGCTATTAATAATAGGTACTATTCTTGTTAATAAATCTTTGGAAAAAAGAGAACCATTGGCCCCATCAGGTTCATCAATTCTTGAATTCATATTGGCATTAAAATCCATATTCAATGACCTCGTAAAAGGCCAACGCATATTAAATAACTGGGTCTTCGTAAAATATTTATCATATGTGGTTTCTACTTTATCAATTGCCCTATCCGAAGAATTGACAATTCTAGGTGTGTATTCTCCATATTGTCTGTCCAACACGGTTCTATAACTAATTAAACTTGGCGCAGGACTAAAGTTAAAATCCTTAATCCATGTAAGCCAAGGCCAATTGGTTTTGATTAATTTTTTGAAAGGCTCAAAACTTTTTACTTGATTGTTAAAAGTATAGCCAATGGCCCCCCTTTGCTTCGTCATTTTATTTTGATCAATCACCGGACTCGTTTGCAACAATTGTGAATAGGAAAAACTAAGATCAAAATTACTAATACTTAAAAGGCTTGGCTTGCCTTTTGGCAATACCCTCACGTTTGTAAAGTTTAATGTTTTAATGGTGGCCTGATTCGTGGAAAGATTAATTACAGAATCTCGTTGACGTCCTTTTAAAGAACCTATTTCTTGTTCGTACTTAATGTCTTTATTAAATGGGTCGTACTCTGGATTTTCGATGGATTTATTCAAGCTTGCAAAAACAGGAATAGATATTTTAACTTGCTTTGGCAGTAATTTACCAGCTTCAATATTGGTGGCAATGTCAAATTGAGTAACGCCAGTTCTAGCCCTTTGATTCATATTTTGCTCTATGGTACCAAATCCAGCCGTGCGCTTATTCATAGAAAGAGATATATTTCCTAAGTCTGCCAAAATCATATCCATTCTTCCTAAAGCAGCATAAGCACCACTTTCATCCATATCGGACAATCTTAATTCATTCATCCACACTTCAGCATTAATACTATTTCGCGTAGAGGTATTTTCAAAAGCAATTAAAATACCTCTTATTTCACCCAAGTTAGGATTACCCATCACAAAATAACTTTGCCCTGCATTAGGACCAGACTTAATTTCCAATGGAAATTTTTGAGTATAAGAAAAATGTATTTTATCCCTTTCTAATTTAAGGTTTACTAAATCATTTAAATTTAGATTTAAACTATTTTCATTGGGCCATACCAAATCCGCTTGCGCAATACTATAAGTGCCTGCTGGAGTAACTTTTAATGGTATTCTTATCTCATAAAAATTATTTTGAAAGTCCTGCCCCATTCTTATCACTGCAGTAATGTCGCCTTTACTAGAAAAGGTAGTTGGAATTTGACTTTCGGCATGTAAAAACATGGATAAATTACCATACTTGCGAATGTCAATATTCATCGTTTTAAATACCCCTCTTGGTGATTTCCCTTTTTGCAAATTATTTAACTGAATACTTAAAGCTTGTTCATTTTGTAATAAGTTCACTCCATTATTACTCAAAAGTTGAACCCGCTCAATGCCTGGAGGAATTATATAATTAACAGGTTGCCTACTACCATTTTGTTCGATACTAACTGCCAAAGTATTTACAGTGGTATTGTCAGAAGCAACCACTTTATAATTGCCTGATCCATCAATTTCATTAGCATATTGTCTCCATTGATTGCGCACTAAATCTAATTTCGCAAATCTCATGGTAATCGAATCCTCAAAGCCAGTCATGTACATTCTAATAAAACGAATAGATCTAAAATCAGCAATTCCCCCAATTGACTTTTTCTTTGGATCGCGAATAGGAATTCTAAATAAATACCAATCCTCTTTTCCCTGCGTTCCATCCGCGTAGGTTACAGGTACTTGTTTTGAATCCGTAATATAATTGGAACCAACACCTAAATTTCCTTTCTTTAAATCGATTATATACTCCCAATAAGATTCAGATTCGTTCAATGTATTGTCTCTATTCAAATCTTCATTGTCCGGAAGCATCGTAGCAGCGCTACTAAAGACACTTGTACCTGCGACTGGCGAGTTGCCTTGGGGATTATTAAAATATTTGTACCTATCTAAAATACCTGCATTGGTAGCAGTATAAGAATCATCTCTATACCATTTATAGTTATCGGCACTTGGGTCATTTAAAAATTGTTGCTTCACTAAAGAGTTTGAAATCTGATCAATCACCCCTTTCCTTTTTAATCTTTCCCCAACATCATCTAATCCATCAAATCCTATATCCTGAAATTTTCTGTCATCGGGATTATTACTAAATGCATTGGTCACTTGAATAGGATTGGTAGGCACTCTTCCCCAGGTAGAACTATCCACTGAAGCAGGAATATTAGGTGTAGGCATTCCGTTTTCATAAAAACGTCTACCATCTCTTAAAATATCTTCACTTACATTTCCTAAGTTTAAAACCAGTTGCCCACTTGTGGCTGGTGATTTTAAAAATGGATTTTGTACCCAAAATTCAACATATTCAATCACATTGGTTTCAAAATCAGTTTGATCTAATGAGCGCATAATACCACCCCATTTATCTCTGGGGTCTCCAAACTGCCCTTTAGTATTTAAATCTTTGAAATTATAATTATAAGGCCCTCTTTCTTTAGGATAATAAGTTAAATCAAAAGTAGGCAACTGCACATCGGTAATATTAGTGGTCTTATTAGGAAAAAGTTCATTGGTAAAAACTTGTCGCACCCTAGGGTCACTCAATGCAGGTAAATTAGTACTCAAAGGATTATTGGAACTATTTCTGTCTTGTAAAGTAGGCTCAATGGTATACCAGGCAATACGAGCTCTTCGTTTATTATAATCGATGGAATCTGACAAACGAGCTTCGTTATAGGTAGTTAATAATTTATCATTAATATCTCTGTAGGGAGTAGAAGCCAAAGCCCAAGAAGTAAATGGAAAACGTAAATCAATATTGGTTCTAGCAGATTCAAAATCATCTAAATAAACCAATCCACTGCCCCCTTTGCCAATTTGTTGTGCATGCCCTGGTTGTAAAAAAGCAGCTTCTCCATAAGCAGTAATATAGGATTTGGCTTTGGTTTTATAAAAAGGAAGTTTATTTAAAACTCTGGTCACACTAGGTAATTCTCCTTTATAATTAAAGTCTAGCCCATACATCGAATTTTTAATGGGGTCGGATCCAAAATTTGTTTTTGTAAAAAATGGACGCTCACTTAATCTTTCTGTTGAAAAACCCAAATTAAAATTTTTACTAGCCAAATAATCTAAACGCAGCGCCCTAAAACCTCTTTCTTGAAAACCAAATCCTAAATTATTTTCAAAAGAAACATTTACTGGAATATTGGAACTTAAAATTCCTGGATTAATAATTCTAACGGTACCGGAACCATAATCCACAATATAATCTGTACCTTCTTTTAATATTTGCCCACCTGCTCTAACACTTACAGAACCCTGTGGAACATTAAATGCATTTAAACTAATTTCAGAACCACCTCCGGCACCTTTAACCTGACCTTCCATTATAAATCGATTGAGGTTGGTATAAGTTTGTGCTTCCGCTTTTATATTTCGATACAATTGCGGGAATAAATATTTTTTCACTGTTGCACTATCCTTTAGAAATAATTTCTTAAAAGCAATTTCTTTTAAGTCGTCTCCAAAAGGTTCCAATAAAGGGAATACGATTCTACCCATTTTAGACAAAACCGTAAATCCTTCCACATAATCAAATACGCCATCGGCTTGCGGGTCGTTTCGATTGTTTAAACGATCTAATTGTAATATTTTAATAAGCGCTTTCCCTTTAACAGTATCATCGGTGATAGGCAAATACCTTTTTTGACCTAAACTAGGGTCTTCATACAATACATTCAATTGAAAATCGGTTGGCTGAATGGTGCCAAATAAATCCAAAGAGTAAACGTTTTTCATCATCAAATTCCAAATAGGCAAATCGGTTCTTTGCGTAGTAGCTTTTAATAATTTTAAAAACATAATTTGTTGAACACCATTATTGGGGTTGAGTGCAATGTCATTAGAAAATTCTCCTACTTGATACACCCTTCCATTATAGGTATATTGGAAAGCTACTGCCAATATTTCATCGGGCTGTAGTGGAATGTTTAAAGATAAAAATCCAATTTGGGGATTAAAAAAATATTCATTCTCCGTTAGTTTACGCGCAAATGTTCGTTCATAATCTTCAGAAGACCTTAGCAATAAATCTTGTGTTAATATGGTTGAAACATCCGAAGGATTTCTTGATTTAGCATCTTTGTTTAAAGAAGAATACAAACTATTAGACCCATTGTCAGGATATATATTATTTGGATTGGTTTCTAGATTTTTTTTGCCTGGCCTAGCCTCCCCTAAATCGGCTAAGCCCACAATGTCTCTTGCATTGGTGGTTTGGCCATTTCGATTGGTCACCCACACTTCAATCCTTTTTACTTGCGCTTGTGAATTCACAACAGGCAAATTGCTCATTGCCGTATTGTAATTATTTCTAAAATACTGAGCCAATAAGAAGTGCCTATTTTCTTCATAATCATCCAGCCTTTTTTGAAAGTGCTGGGTACTAGTGCCACCCTGCAAGTTGATAGATTGTCTTTGCGATTTTTGATTGGCAATAGCCGCCGTAACAAATAATCTACCAAATTGCAATTGAGTTTTAACACCAAATAAATTTTGAGTGCTTGGAATTAAAGTACTTCTAGAAATATAATTAATGTTTCCAGCGTCTATCGACTTTACAATTTCATCTTTTTTGCCTCTATAATTTAATTTAATCTGATTGTCAAACCCAAGGTTGGATAAGGAATTTAAATTGATGGGGATTTTTAATTTATCGCCTATACTAGCATTCATGCTAAAATTAGTATTGGCATCAAAATCAAATCCACCATTTTTTCTTGCTGCTTCTGGCAAAGTAGGATTGGCTACATTTTGACCCTGATAACCTGCCCTAATGTTTATTTCCCCTACTGGCCTAATATCCACTTTTAAATCCGATCCTGTTTTTCCAAACAATCTGTCAAAATAACTATCGTACACTTTTGCTTTAGGCCGGGTAATTTTTCGATTTAAAGTTCCTAAGGAATTGGCCCGTTGCCTAAAATAGGCTTCCTCATCTTTATTGGTTTTTAATTTCCAAAACTCATCAAAGGTTAATGTGGCGGGAATGCGTTGAGGCTTCCCTGCTACCATTTCTGAAATATAATAACTTTTAGAGGCAGCATTATACTCCACTCTTCTTTTTAAAACGCTGGAATCATGCAATTCAAAAGGGTTATTGCTTGGATCTGATAAAAAATCACCCCGCCTATCTCGTATAGGATAGTGAACAGTATCTTTTCTGAAATTTTTTTTAATGGTGTCTTTCCCTTGATTGATAACGCTGTCTGCAAAAGGAACTTTCAAAGCAGCTTTTACTTGTGCTGCTAATTCACTCCCAAAAAGAAGTAAAAAACAATACAGTAAAACCGTTTGAACTATTTTCAAAACTGATTATAATTATGTTTTTAAAAATTAGCAGTTTTTTAGGGCTGCCTTGATTAAAGTTTCCAAATTAATTGCGGCCCCCTCTATTTGAATTGTTTTATC
Source organism: Bacteroidota bacterium (assembly GCA_947461595.1). Classification (GTDB taxonomy): domain Bacteria; phylum Bacteroidota; class Bacteroidia; order Chitinophagales; family Chitinophagaceae; genus Sediminibacterium. The sequence goes on from CANHLZ010000037.1 coordinate 14,857, forward strand.
CACTGCTTTTTCAGCAACCGCTTTTTGTATGCCTAAAGAAATCAATGCCTGGATGGCGTCTTGTTGAGGAGTATTTTTAGCAGACAAAGCAAAACCACCAGTTGGATTATTATTTATATTTATTTTAGACAACTTATCTCTTAGCTCAAGTACCAATCTTTCCGCCGATTTTTTACCTATCCCTTTTATTTGTTCTAATTGTCTTGCATCCCCTTGAACAATGGCTCTAATAATTTCCTCAGGTTGCATCCCCGACAACATCATTCGAGCGGTACTTGCGCCTACTCCAGAAACACTAATTAATTGTAAAAACAATTCCTTCTCCTGCTGATCAAAAAATCCAAAAAGTACTTGTGCATTTTCTGTAATATGCAAATAGGTGTGTAGTAACCCTTTCTCTTTTTTGGAGATGGATTCATAGGTATTTAAACTAATATTTACTTCATACCCAACACCCCCAACATCTACTATAAGTTTAGCAGGAGTTAATTGGACAAAATTACCTTGTAGAAATGCTATCATAATGTGTTCAAATTTAG
>CANHLZ010000038.1 GCA_947461595.1 Bacteroidota bacterium
ACTTCATGATACCCTTCTGTTGCAATAAATATATGGTATCCTAATTTTTCGAATGTTTTAATGAGTGAAATACACCTTGTGGCGTGTCCCAAACCCCAATCAATGGGTGAAATACAAACGGAAGGCTTTTTCATAAAGTGCTAATTTAGTCAATATTATACATGTTTAAAACTGTAAATTTGAAAAAGCGCTCTGGTGATTGAAAGATCCCATGCTTGCGCTAGTAAAAAATATAAATATGCGTTTGCTCACCAAAGATAAATCCATTGCACTTTATGCAGCCCTTGTTTCCTTTGGAACCTATGTGTTTATTTTTGGATTTAGAAAATCATTTACTGTTTGCACTTTTGATGGCTTAACCTTTGGCCCTATTGCTTATAAAACAGCATTGGTGATTAGTCAAATGTTAGGGTACCTATTGGCTAAATTTTATGGTATTAAATTTATCTCAGGCTTACAAAAAGTGAATCGGTATAAAATTATTTTTTTATTAACAGGAATTGCTTGGTTGGCTTGGTTGTTATTTGCGATAGTTCCAGCACCTTATAATGTTGTTTTTTTATTTTTAAATGGATTTCCGTTAGGGATGCTCTGGGGGGTTGTTTTTTCTTATGTGGAAGGACGCAAGAGTACCGATTTCATTGGTGCCGCATTGGCAGTAAGTTTTATTTTTGCTTCAGGTTGGGTAAAATCGGTAGGGGCTTGGTTGATGGCGCAATTTCCTATTACCCAATTTTGGGTTCCTTTTTGTACAGGATTGGTTTTTGCATTACCACTTATGATATGTGTATATGGTTTAGAAAAAGTGCCTCCTCCTTCGGAAGAAGATGAGTTACTAAGAAGCAAGCGCATCCCAATGACAGGCGCTGATAGAAAACAGTTATTGAAACAATACCTCCCGGGTATTATTGCTTTTGTAGCTATTTATTTATTTGCTACCATTTTTAGAGATATACGTGATAATTTTTCTGCTGATATGTGGAAGGAGATGGGTTATACATCGAGGCCTTCAATTTTTACACAGACTGAAATTCCCATAACTATTTTTATTTTAATTATTATGGGGGCTGTAGTATTGATAAAAAATAGTTTTAAGGCGTTAATGGTGGCGCATGTTTTTATTTTAATAGGATTTATAATAGCAGGTGTTTCTACTTATTATTTTTCAATAAATTTATTGGATCCTTTTTGGTGGATGATATGGGTGGGCCTTGGTTTATACTTGGTATATATTCCCTTTAATTCAATTTTCTTTGATCGATTGATTGCTGCATTTTCTATGAAAGGCAACGTAGGCTTCTTTATTTATGTTGCGGATTCAGTGGGTTATGTAGGAAGCGTAACTGTAATGCTAGCAAAAGAGGGTATGAGCTTACAAATTAAATGGACGCAATTTTTTTCACAAAGTGTAATGATCCTTTCTCTACTAGGAATATTCATTACCCTATATGCAATGTATTATTTTTCAAAAAAACATAAGGCAACTCAAGCCATTGCTTCTTTCTAAGCATCTAATTGTACAACCATTTTATTTTTCTAAACTAAGCACAACGCCGTTGATGCAATAACGTAATCCAGTCGGCGGCGGGCCATCCTCAAAAACATGTCCTAAATGTCCTTTGCATTTTCCGCATTCTACTTCAGTTCTCACCATTCCATGGCTATTGTCGGGAATATAAATAATAGAACTTTTAGTGATTGGTTCAAAAAAGCTAGGCCAGCCACAACCACTTTCAAATTTGGCTGTGCTTTTAAATAAGGGGTTACCACAGGCTGCACAATGAAAAGTACCCACTTCTTTACTTGTTTCAAAAGCGCTACTAAAAGGTCTTTCGGTTCCTTTTTCTCTTGCTATTTGATATACTTCGGGCGATAACACTTGTTTCCAAACACTATCTGCTAGTACCAGCTTTTCTTTGCTAGTGGTGGAGTAAAACTTATTTTTCATTTCTGACATAGCGGCATTATTTAATTTGCTTTTATTCGGATTCTGAGCACAGGCTCCCAGACTTAGTAATAGGAAACAACAGATGATTTTAAACATAGACTCTTATTCGATAGTAAAAATACTAACAACTATTCATCTTTTTTGTTTAGTTTATATTTAAAAAAGGAGATTTTTTATAAATCTACTACAGTTCAGTATCTTTGATGCCCAACCCTATAGTATGTTTAATTTAATCTTATTTGGCCCTCCGGGCAGCGGCAAAGGCACTCAAAGTGAGCACATTATTGAATCCTTTGGATTACAACACCTGAGTACTGGAAATTTATTAAGAACGGAAATTGCCAACCAAACCACTTTAGGCATGGAAGCAAAGCGTTTAATGGACGCTGGTCAATTAGTACCCGATGCGGTAGTGATTGGTATGGTAGGAAATTTTATGGATGCGCGTCCCGAGGCAAAAGGATTTTTATTTGACGGTTTTCCGCGCACTACGGCACAATGCATTGCATTAGATGCTTTATTGAAAGAGAAAAAAAGTGAAATTAATGTGGTGTTAGCCCTTGAGGTAAGTGAAGAAGAATTAGTGAAAAGATTATTAGGACGTGGTTTAACATCGGGCCGAAGCGATGACACCAATGAAACTATTATACGTGCAAGAATTCAGGAATACCACGATAAAACCACTGCTGTGGCTACTTATTATGCAAAATTTAATAAAGTAGTGGCTGTTACTGGAGAAGGTACAGTGGAAAGTATTTACGCCGATTTGAAAAAAGAAATTGATGCAAGAATTTAATAATTCTATAAAAGCATAAAAATTAAATATTTAATCCACCACAAGCGCTTATTACTTGACCAGTAATATAGCTGCTTAAATCGCTTGCTAAAAATAAAGTGGTGTTGGCAATTTCTTCTGCTTTACCAAAACGTCCCAAAGGAATTTTATCTAAAAAAGCTTTTCCTGCATCCCCTTCATTTAAATAATGGGTCATATCGGTTTCTACAAAACCAGGTGCAATGGCGTTACATCTTATATTACGACTTCCAATTTCTAAAGCGATGGATTTTGTAAAACCAATAATGCCAGCTTTACTTGCAGCGTAACTACTTTGACCTGCATTACCTCTAATACCTATAATTGAACTCATATTGATAATGCTTCCCGCTTTTGCTTTCATCATCGGACGAATCACTTGCTTGGTCATATTGTATACACTTTTCAAATTGGTATTGATAACATCATCCCATTGTTCGGGGGTCATGCGTAATAATAAATTATCTTTTGAAATACCTGCATTGTTCACGCAAATATCAACCGTACCAAAACTGGCCACTACGTCATTGACAAAATTTTCACAAGCTGCAAAATCGGCGGCATTGGCTTTATAGGCTTTTGCTTTTACACCCAATTTTTCAATTTCACTTACTAACGCATTAGCTTTATCAGCACTACTATCACTTACATAGGTAAAAGCAATATGACTTCCTTGTTCTGCTAATTTTAATGCAATAGCTGTCCCAATACCGCGTGCAGCGCCAGTGACTATTGATACTTTTCCGGTAAGTAGTTTCATAATGTGTTATTTATACAAAGATAACGAGTTTGTTTATTTTAATCCTTGATGAATTTTTTTAATTTCATCTACATAAATACGTTCATTAGACAATCGAGGTACTTTATGCTGTCCGCCCAATTTCCCTTTTTGTTTAAGCCACTCATGAAATGTTCCTTTATTTACAGCGGTAACCTGTGGCAAGCTTAGTGCAATATTTTTATGTCTCTTGGCTTCGTAATCGCTATTGGTAGCTTGTAAATTTTTGTCTAATAAAAAAGTAAAGGCTTCTAGCTCTTTTGGATTTTCATCAAATTCTATTAACCATTCATGTGCTCCTTTATTTTGATCAGACATATAAATGGGCGCTGCCGTATATTCTTTAATACTAAGTCCCATAGCAGAACAGGTTTCACTAATCGCCTTATCGCTATTGTCTGCAATCACTTCTTCTCCAAATGCATTGATATATTGTTTTAAACGGCCGCTTACTTTTATGCGAAATGGATAGATACTTACAAATTGTATGGTGTCTCCTACTAAGTAACGCCACAATCCACCATTGGTACTAATAATAATGGCATAATTTTTTCCTATTTCCACTTTGTTCAAACCATAGGTAATAGGTTTTTCTTTTCCATATTCTTCTATAGGCATGAATTCATAAAAAATACCATGTTCTAAATACAATAACATGCCCTCTTCTCCAATCCTGTCTTGCGCTGCAAAAAATCCTTCGCTTGCATTGTAAATTTCTAAGTAATTGCAATCGGGGCCAATGACTTTATTAAACTGTTCTTTGTAAGGAGTAAAGGAAACTCCCCCATGAATGTATAATTCAAAATTGGGCCAAACTTCTTTTATGTTTTTCTTTCCCGTTATTTCTAAAATTCTTTTTAATAAGACTAAGGTCCAAGTTGGCACACCTGCAATAGAAGTAACATCTTCATTGATGGTGCTTTGCGCTAAGCTTTCAATTTTATTTTCCCATTCATCCATTAATGCAATAGAGAGTTCGGGCGTTCTTATAAATCCAGACCAGAAAGGAGAATTTTGTAATAATACAGCACTTAAATCTCCATATTGAATATCATCTTTAATGGGATGTACTTGATGACTTCCTCCAATTACTAATCCCTTTCCAGTTAAAAGATCACTATCGGGTAGTGCATGATAGTAATTGGTTAAAACATCTTTAGATCCTTGAAAATGATTGTCTTCAATGCTTTCTTTGGTAAGTGGAATAAATTTACTTTTATCACTGGTGGTACCACTGCTTTTGGCCAACCACTCTATAGGGGTATTCCATAATACCGCTTCCTCACCATTCATGATTTGTTCAATAAAGGGCTTTAAATCTTCGTACTCCTGAATGGGTATGGTGGCCTTAAAAGTGCGAATATTAAAAATTTCTGCAAACTGATATTTTAAACCAAATTGGGTATACTGGCCATGCGTGATTAAATCCTGCAATACCTCACGCTGTGCCGCAAAGGGGTCACTTACCCAATGTTCTATGCGCCAATAACGCAATCGGGCTAATCTGGAGAGTGCGGGGCTAAAGATTTTCATATCCTCCTCACAATATAAGCATTACGCTTGTATAAATTAAGTAATAGTAGTAGTATTTGGGCTGACTTATTTGGCTTTTTGGCCCATCTCTATGATCCAATCTTTTCTCTTTAATTCAAAGTTGGTACCTAAGTACAAACGACGTACCTGATCGTCTTCGGCCAATTCTTCTGCGGTGCCATGTTTGAAAATTTTCCCTTCAATTAATAAGTAAGCTCTATCACAAATAGAAAGGGTTTCATTTACATTGTGATCGGTAATTAAAATACCAATGTCTTTTAATTTCAAACGAGATACCACCGACTGAATATCTTCCACTGCTATAGGATCCACGCCAGCAAAGGGTTCATCTAATAAAATAAATTTTGGATCTACGGCCAATGCACGTGCAATTTCTGTTCGACGTCGTTCTCCACCACTTAAACTATCTCCGTTATTACCTCGTACCTGATGCAAATTAAATTCATCTAATAAGCTTTCTAATTTATAGTCTCTCTCCGCTTTAGTTAATTTGGTCATTTCTAACACAGCCATGATATTGTCTTCTACAGATAATTTTCTAAACACACTTGCTTCCTGTGGTAAGTAACCTAAGCCCATTTGAGCCCTCTTATACATGGGTAGTTTAGTAATGTCTTCATCATTCAAAAATACACGGCCTTCATCTGGGGCTATTAATCCTACTACCATATAAAAAGTGGTGGTTTTTCCAGCGCCATTGGGTCCGAGTAATCCAACAATCTCTCCTTGCTTTACTGAAATACTTACTTGGTCCACTACTTTACGGCCTTTGTATTGCTTTATTAATTTATCGGTATGTATAGCAAGTATCAATGTAAATAATTTATACAAAAATAAGGGTTATTGGGTCTTTTACCCTTATAGCTTAATAATATTATATATTTTTGCGCAACAAAGGAGCAGCTAGAAGGATTTCAATATAGAAACAGCCAGGGCGCTCCAAAGCAACGCACATATGAAGGTTATTGAACATTTGGCTAGCGCCAAGGACACATTGGTATCGTTTGAAGTATTGCCTCCTTTAAAAGGGAAAACCATTGCTTATATCTATGAGCATTTAGATCCCTTAATGGAATTTAAGCCATCCTGGATAAATGTTACCTATCATCGCAGTGAAACCGTTGTTCGAAAAAAAGAAGATGGAACGGATGAAAAGATAGATGTGCGCAAGCGTCCAGGAACAGTGGGTATTTGTGCCGCAATCATGAATCATTATAATATTGATGCAGTGCCACATATTATTTGTGGTGGATTTTCTAAAAGAGAAACAGAAGATGCTTTAATTGACTTACAATTTTTAGGGATAGATAATTTATTGGTATTAAGAGGAGATGCAGAAAAAAATCAAAAAACTTTTATTCCAGAACCCAATGGCAATAAACAAGCCATTGAATTATTACAACAAGTAGTGAGTTTGAATAAAGGAGAATACCTAGATAAAGATATTATCAACGGCAGCAAAACCAATTTTTGTATGGGTGTTGCTGGTTATCCTGAAAAGCATTTTGAAGCGCCTAGTATGGAATTTGATTTACAACGTGCCAAAGATAAAGTAGATGCAGGTGCCGAATACATTATGACACAAATGTTTTTTGACAATAAAAAATATTTTGAATACGTAGATGCTTGTAGAAGTATCGGCATTACCGTTCCTATTATTCCAGGATTAAAACCTATCACGAATAAAAAGCAACTTACTGTTTTACCCAATATTTTTTACGTAGATATACCTGCTGATTTATCATCGGCCATGCTAGCGGCAACCACTGATGCTGCTTGTGAGCAAGTGGGAACAGAGTGGTTGATACAACAAAGTAAGGAGCTAAAAGCTGCAGGGGTACCGGTTTTACATTATTATACTTTAGGCAAACCTCAGGTGGTTAAGGATGTGGTGGCTGCTGTGTTTTAGCTTCAATTTCATTCTATTTTTAAGAAAGCTTTTTTACTTCTTTTTATTAGTATTCACTAAAAAATCATTGAATTGTTCTAAACTTAAATTTTTTGCAATAATTTTTTTATTGCTATCTAATAAATAAAAAGTAGGCGTTTTAAAAACATCATATTGTTGACGAATTGTGGTAGGTAAGCCTGCTTGTAATTCTTTATTTAAATCGGCTTCGGTTTGATAAGCATGTGTCCAATCATCCAAATGATTATCTTTTATAAAAATTTTCCATGCAGCTAATTCTTTAAAATTAATGTTTACAGAAAATATTTTTACTTGTAAATCTTTCCAAACTGTTTTGTAAAAAGAATCCAGCCTTGGTATTTCTATTTTGCAATGACTGCAAGTGGGGTCCCAAAAAGCAATAAATGTGTAAGGCGATTTTTGATCGTATAATGAAATCTTTTTATCATCAGGTGTGTTAATAATCAAGCTGGGTGCAGCTAAACCTAATTGATTGGCCATCATACTATAGGCTCTTTCTGTGATTGATTTTTTGGAAGCCTCATTCAAAAGTACCGTGTCGCCTTTCGCAAAAAAGTTTTGATACAAGTGTAAAAATACTTTTTCCTGTCCCATAAATTCTGGCGCTATATATTTATTGGTAAATTTAAAAAGTAAAAAAGGATAAATTTCTTTACCTGTTTTAGCCACCGTTAACATATATTGTACTTCTTCAATGATTGAATCTGGTTCACGAGAGACATAATTTTTGAAATATTCATCTAACTTATCTTCAAAAAAAGGGGTGCGAATTAATCTGTTGTCATTAAAAATAATATTATCCCAAAAATGATTTTTTACATAATAATAGGGATATAGAGAATCAGCTTTTCCTTTAACCATAGGGATAGCAGGCGCTTCAGGCCTTTGCATCACATTTAATAAATAACTCATCATCGATTTTGGATGCGCCACCATAAATGCATTTCTTTTCTCTTTTATTTCTTTGTCTTTCCCTAAATAAGCTCCTTTAAAAAGTGTTGAATCTGCTTCGTTCTTAGCTGTTTTAAATTGATTTTGTAAATTATTTAATTGAACAAACAGCGCGTTAATGTCTTTTGAATACGTTTGGAATAAAGTATTGTCTGGAGACCCCGTTATGGTTACTTTGTCTAATGCAAGGGTATCGGCCACCATCTTGAAATGTTGCTCTTCATCAATTAAGAAATCAAATAATATTGAATATTTTGGAGAGATAACAAAATAAATACCTGGTGTTAATTTTTGTTTTGATTCAAAAATGCCTTCACTTTTTTCATTTAATAAACAGGAGTCTGCAAGTACTTTGTTTTTACCATAATTGGTACCTATAAAAATTTTAGTGTTTTGATAGGGCTTCAAGGTAATTTGAATACTATGACCCATTTTTGTTTTCACTGCAAGTGCAGTAGTTTTTTTGACTTGAGCGAAACCCCAAAAGGGCATTAAAAACAAGATCCATAAAAAATTTCTCATAAAAGTCAATTTTCTTTATACTTTTTATTATCAGGGTAAAAATAACAATATAAATAACAATCTAGTGTACAATTAATGGGCTGTTTTAATCAAATTTTAGCCTTAGCATAGTACCTTTGTTCCAGTGAGAAAATTTAAACAAGCCCCCTTATTAGAAAAAGTATTAATTGAGGATTACGCCGCTGAAGGAAAGGCCCTTGCGCGAGTTAATGGGAAAGTGATTTTTGTAGAAGGGGCGGTACCTGGAGATATTGTAGACATTCAGTTACAAAAAAACAAGGCAGATTGGGGCGAAGGTTTTGTAAAACATTTTCATAGTTATTCGGCTATACGTGTAAAGCCATTTTGTAGTCATTTTGGGGTTTGTGGCGGATGTCAATGGCAGATGCTTCCCTATGAACAACAGTTGGTCTATAAGCATAAACAAGTGGTTGATAATTTAACACGCATTGCCAAAGTGCCTTTACCTCCTATTCCAGCTATCATTGGAGCACTTGAGACGCAGGGCTATCGCAATAAAGTAGAATACACTTTTGCCACCGAAAAATTTATTCCTTTTGCAGAATTTAAAGCCATGAAAGCGGAGGCCGAAGAAAATCCCAATGCAATTATCCCAGTCAAAGCACCGGGTGTGGCTGGTTTTCACGCAAGAGGCTTTTTCGAAAAAGTAGTAGAGATAGATCTTTGTTATTTACAATCCGAACCCACTAATGCTTTAAGAAAAACCGTAGTTGAATTTGCATTGGCCAATGAAATGCCTTTTTACAATATTAAAATGCATACGGGATGGGTGCGCAATATGTTTATACGTAACACAACAAAAGGAGAGTGGATGGTGAATTTAGTATTGGGTTATGAGGACGAAGAAAAAAGAACAGCGTTGTTTGAAATTTTACTTATGCGTTTTCCGCAAATTACTACTTTGCTGTATACCATTAATGGTAAGCGAAACGATAGCATGCAGGACTTAGTGCCACAAGTATATTCGGGGAATGGGTATATTACAGAAATGCTAGAGGATTTTAAATTTAAGATCAGTCCAAAATCTTTTTTTCAAACCAATTCAAAACAAGCCGAAAAATTATATCAAGTAACTCGCGAATTTGCCGAGCTAACAGGCAAGGAAATTGTATACGATTTATATTGTGGTACCGGTAGCATTGGCATTTTTTGTAGTAAGCATGCTAAAAAAATAATTGGGGTGGAGATGGTGGAAGAAGCCATTGAAGATGCTAAAGAAAATGCGCTGATGAATCATTTAACCGACACTGCTTTTTTTGCAGGGGACGTTATTAAAATTTGTGATACCGAATTTTTTGAAACCCATGGAAAGCCAGATGTCATTATTACCGATCCACCCAGGGCGGGCATGCATGAAAAATTAGTACACAAGTTATTGGATATGGAAGCGCCTATTATAGTGTACGTAAGTTGTAACCCTGCTACTCAAGCAAGAGACTTATCTTTATTGAACGAAAAATATACAGTGACGAAAATACAACCTGTGGATATGTTTCCTCATACCTTGCATATTGAAAATGTTGTACAATTAAAAAGAACCGATTTATTAAAATAAGCAAATAAAAAGAATGACTCAATTTAGGCCCACCCGTTTTGAAGTATTGCCCACCATTATAAAAAATTTATTAATTATTAATGGCTTGGTTTTTTTAGCACAAAATACTTTTGCTGGACCCACTAGCTCTTTTTCTTTTGAGGATTATTTTGCTTTGCATGCATGGCAAAGTAGCTTGTATAAGCCATGGCAGATTATTACACATATGTTTTTACATGGTGATTTTGGACATATATTAGGAAACATGTTTGCCTTATGGATGTTTGGATCTATTTTAGAAAATGTTTGGGGACCCAAAAGATTTTTATTGTTTTATTTTTTATGTGGTGTAGGTGCTGCAGTGATTCACTTATTAATTTTATCCTATCAGCTCATTCCTATGACCAATGAATATGAACAGTTTTTAAGATTAAGTAAGTCTAATGCGCCAGGGTTTAGCGATGCGGTTTTGGCATTTTCAAAAGCACATAATATTCCTTTAGCTAGAATTTTAGCCGACAATAAGGTAACCATAACTACACCAGGCTTAGCTCCAGAATTAATGGAACTAATTACGTCTTATCATAATAAAGTATTAAGCACTGCTACCTTAGGAGCAAGTGGCGCTGTATTTGGTATCTTAATTGCGTTTGTTTATTTATTTCCCAATACCTATATCTATATTTATTTTCTATTCCCTATCAAAGCGAAATGGTTGGGGCTATTGTATTTTGCTTTTGAGTTGTATAAAGCCATTGAAAATTCAGCGGGGGACAATGTAGCAAGGTGGGCACACGTGGGAGGCGCTTTAGTGGGATTTGTATTAGTGTATATTTGGAATAAGCGCAAGCATCACCCCTTTGCCTAATTCAATAAAAATATTCAATGCAAGAAATAAATTCAGAGAAGCCTATCATTGGCGCCGACAATAATTCCTTAATGGCACTACTCTCCATCAATTTAGTAGTGTATGCATTGATTGGTTTTTTGAAAGTAGTTTATTATTTAAGTAGTTATCCATTAGAGCAGTTTTATGCACAAGTAGTGAATCCCACCATTTTATATGCAAATTTGCAAATAGTACTTCATCAACCTTGGAGCCTTCTAACTTACAATTGGGTCCATAATGGGTTTTGGATTTTATTGAATAACATGATATGGCTCACTGCTTTCGGATTGGTATTGCAATTATCCAAAGCCAACAAACACTTATTCCCCGTCTATTTTTATAGTGGATTAATGGCAGGCATTATTTTTTGTTTTTTAGGTGCTAGTATTCCATTAATGGGTGCAGGAATTAGCGTGATGGCCATTGCAGTGGCTGCTGTGGTGCTACAACCGCAATATCGATTATTAGAAAATTTGGGAGGTGGGATACCCTTATGGGTATTGGGGTTGGTTTATTTTGTTATACAAGGTTTTTCCTTAATTCATGCAGAATGGCCTATTATTATTGTCAGCTTGGTTGGTGCTACAACAGGGGGGCTATATATATTGTTATTAAAAAAAGGCATTGATTTAGGAAAGTGGATGCATCAACTATTACATTTGTTAAACAATAGCCTGGCCCCTAAAAAATAACCCGAACAAATAATGGCAAAAAAATCAAGAATAAGAAATTTTGGAAAGCGGATCTTATTCTTCATTAACCTATTGGTTACCTTATTGTTTTTATATCCATTATTTTTTACACCCATCTCTTTAATTTGGGTCAATGGTTTTTTAGGATTGATGGCGCCCTATTTATTGGCTATCGAAGTTTTATTATTTATCATTTGGTTGATTGCCAAGCCAATGGTTTCGTTATTCCCATTATTATCTTTAATCATTGGATGGAAAACATGTTTGGTTTTAATTGCATGGCATCCTGGCATTCCTTTTTCCCAAAAAAAGAAAGACAATACTTTAAGAATCATCAGCTGGAACGTGAAAGGTTTTAATGGAATGAGCGTGAATACCAATTTAAAACTACGTACTCAAGAGATAGCTTTTTCTATACAAAAATGGGATCCAGATATTGTTTGTTTGCAAGAATACAATACCAATGAAAGGCCTAATGATATTGCCAATCATTCACTCTATTTTACTAAAAAATTACCCTACTATTTTTTTTCAAAAGATTTTCAAATCATCGGAAAAGAGTATTTCGCAGGCTGTATCGTTTTTTCTAAATATAAAATTATACATGCGGAGCGTGTTGGTTTTTTAAATCAAGAAAGTCTTCTTTCAGTAACTATTTTAAAAGGTGATGATACCATTCAAGTTTATACCACCCATTTGGCTTCTTATAGGTTTAAACCAAATGATATGGAGGCAATAGATGACCCTGCTTTTTCTAGTACAATGGCCTTAACTGCAAAACGAGGGGTGCTCCGAAAACTGCGCAATTCTTTTGTTGAACGCGCTGTCCAGGCCGAAATAGTTAAGGATCATCTATCTAAAAGTACTTATCCAAGCATTATTACTGGCGATTTTAACGATGTGCCTAGTTCCTATACGTATCAAATCATTAAAGGAAATTGGCAGGATGCTTTTTTAGAAAAAGGCTTTGGGATTGGGGCTACTTTCTTGGGCATTTCACCCACTTTAAGAATTGATTATATTTTAGCCAATGAGGCCTGGGAAGTTAGGGCTTGGGAGTCGATAGATGAAAATTTAAGTGACCACCACATGATCATGGCCGACTTACTTTTAAAGAAGAATTAACCTAGTTTATTTAAAATAAAATATCTTTGAGCCAATACTCATTATGGCACTCAAGATATACAATTCACTTACGAGACAAAAAGAAGTTTTTGAACCCTTAAATGCACCTTATGTAGGGATGTATGTTTGTGGTCCTACGGTAAGTGGAGAAAGTCATTTAGGGCATGCAAGACCCTTTATCACCTTTGATGTATTGTATCGTTATTTATTACATCTAGGGTATAAAGTTAGGTATGTAAGAAATATTACCGATGCTGGACACTTTGAAGAGGAAGGAAAAGCGGCCGAAGATAAAATTACCAGTAAAGCTATTTTAGAAAAGTTAGAACCTATGGAGTTGGTTCAAAAGTATACGCATTTGTATCATTGGGCCATGGATCAATTTAATAATTTACCGCCTAGTATAGAACCTACCGCTACAGGTCATATTATTGAACAGATCGAAATGATTAAAAAAATAATGACAGATGGCTTTGCCTATGAGGCCAATGGGTCGGTTTATTTTGATGTAATTAAATACAATGAAGTGTATTCCAAAAAGAATCAACCTTATGGAATATTAAGTGGGCGCAATTTGGAAGATCAATTAGACACAACGCGTGAATTAGACAATCAAGACGAGAAAAAAAATAAAGTCGATTTTGCTTTATGGAAAAAAGCGCCTGTTGAACACATTATGCGTTGGCAAAGTCCATGGGGCGAAGGGTTTCCGGGCTGGCATATTGAATGTTCTGCTATGGCCACAAAATATTTAGGAAAAAAATTTGATATACATGGTGGTGGAATGGATTTGCAATTTCCACATCATGAGTGTGAGATAGCACAAAGTACGGTTTGCAATCATGAGATGCCTGCACGTTATTGGGTGCACAATAATATGATTACCATTAACGGACGTAAAATGGGAAAGAGTTATAATAATGTAGTGAAGCTAAGTGAGTTATTTGATGGCAGTCATCCTATTTTAACACAGGCCTATAGTCCTATGACGGTTCGATTTTTTATTTTACAAAGTCAATACCGCGGCACGCTCGATTTTAGTAATGAAGCTTTACAGGCGTCTGAAAAAGCACTACGCCGTTTAATGGATGCGTACGAATGGTTAAAAGCACAAAGTTTTACAAGTGAAAAAAAATCCACGGATACTTCATTAGACCAACAACTAAAAACATGGGTAAATGAATTACCTGAGTTTATGGAAGATGATTTAAATACGGCGAAGGTAGTAGCCAATTTATTTGAAATGGTCCCAGTGATCAATTCTCTTAAGGACAAACATATTAGTGCAGACGCTGTATCAGGAGCTACTTGGCAATTGGTAAAAGCGCAGCTTACCTTATTTATAGAGCAAGTGCTTGGAATAAAAGTGGAATCTGGCGCCAATAAAAAACAATTAAACGGGGTCATCCATTTATTAATTGACATTCGTAAAGAGGCAAAAGCAAAGAAAGATTTTGCCACCAGCGATAAAATTCGCAATCAATTATTGGAAATGGGTATTCAGATTAAAGACGAAAAAGATGGAGAGGTAAGTTTTACTTTTTCTTAGTCTAGCCCATTTATTTTACCAAATTTACCATTGCAATAGAATTCTTAAGAGTGATCACAATCGTCTTCATGAGCATGATTGTGAACGCGACAGCGTAGGTGATTGGAAATATGTGCAAATATGATTAAAAAGGCCGCTGGGAAAAGCAACCAAATTTCTATCGATCTAAACACCATTCTACTTAACATGATAAGGATGCCTAAGGAAAATAATAGGATAGGCCTATAGGAATGGTGATGTTTTTTGTAACCATGGTATAAAGAATAAGCACCAATACCAAAGGAAAGCAAAATCATGCCCAGTTCGAATTGGGTATTGTGTAAAATATTAATTCCCAATAAAGGCAAACTGCTAAAAAATAAAGGCAATAGTGCACAATGTATAGCACAAGCCAAAGAAGCTCCAATACCAATGGCGTCCCAATTCCATTTTTTAAACATAGTGTAAAGGTAATCCAAATACTAGCAGAAAAATAATATTACCTTTAGGGGGTATTTATAGGACTAATTAAATTTTTCTTTTTATGTCAAAAAAACTTGGGGTTTATTTGTTATTTTTTGCCTTATTGTTGGCAGGCTTTTATTATTTTTTGTTTAAAGGGACCGATAATTGGAAGGTCCAATTACCCGTTTTAAGCTATGTGCAACCTTTTCAATTTACCAATCAGGATGGAAATAGTTTTACCGACAAAGA